>NZ_JBBMFA010000053.1:0-30261 GCF_040096265.1 Ruthenibacterium intestinale | reverse complement strand
GGTGCCATGGCACCGCCGCCTTCCATGTCCAAACGACCAAACCGTAAGCCGGGTTCTGTATTAAACGACGATCTATCTAGACTGTACGTTGCCGCACAGCTCAAGCCACCTCCGAGGACACGCAGGGAGACGTATCGTCCTCATACGGGTGTTGCTCCTGGTAGGGTTTACAGAGCCGCGCAAGTCACCAAGCGCGCTGGTGCGCTCTTACCACACCTTTCCACCCTCACCGGCCTAAAAAGGCAGGCGGTCTATTTCTGTTGCACTATCCCTGGGGTCACCCCCGGCTGCCGTTAGCAGTTACCATTCCCTTGTGGAGCCCGGACTTTCCTCAAGACAAAACTGTCTCGCCGCCGTATGTTTTGCTCATTTGGACATATTCAGTATAACACACTCCGTCTTCTTCGTCAATTTGGGGGATTTTCTTTGTAAATAATGTGATTTTACTTGAATCAACAGAAAAAAGTGATTATAATTTTTTCCATAAGAGCAGAAATGCGCAATTTGGCGTGTTGCTCTATGGAATAAAGGGGGAAAAGGAAATGTTCAAGAACGAGTATTTGCAGAAAGTCTATGCAGAAGTTGAGGCTCGCAATGCCGGCGAAAAAGAATTTTTGCAGGCAGTGCGCGAAGTGCTGGAGAGCCTTGAAGTCTATGTGGAAAAGCACCCCGAACTGGAACAATGGGGCGTTTTGGAGCGCCTGGTTGAGCCGGAGCGCTTTATTCAGTTCCGTGTGTCCTGGATGGACGATGCGGGAAAGGTCCACGTAAACCGCGGTTACCGTGTGCAGTTCAATTCTGCCATTGGTCCCTACAAGGGCGGCCTGCGCTTGCATCCTTCCGTCAACGCCTCGGTTATCAAATTTCTTGGATTTGAGCAGATCTTCAAAAACAGCCTGACCGGTCTGCCCATGGGCGGCGGCAAAGGCGGTTCTGATTTTGACCCGAAGGGGAAATCCGATGCAGAGATCATGCGTTTCTGCCAGAGCTTTATGACAGAACTGAGCAAACACATCGGTCAGTTCACAGACGTGCCCGCGGGCGACATCGGCGTCGGCGCGCGTGAAATCGGCTATATGTTCGGACAGTACAAACGTCTGCGCAACGAGGTTACGGGTGTTCTGACAGGCAAGGGCCTGGCTTACGGCGGCAGTCTGGCACGTACAGAGGCCACTGGTTACGGCTTGTGCTATTTCACCGAAGAGGCTCTGAACTGCATGAAGAACGACAGCTTCCAGGGCAAGACAGTCGTGATTTCCGGCTCCGGCAACGTGGCGATTTTTGCGACGGAGAAAGCTACGCAGCTGGGCGGCAAGGTCGTGGCTTTGTCGGATTCCAACGGCTACATTTACGATAAAGACGGAATCAACCTGGATCTGGTCAAGGAGATCAAGCTTGTGCGCCGCGGCCGCATTAAAGAGTATGTGAATCAGGTGCCGAGCGCAGAATATCATGAAGGCTGCTCCGGCATTTGGAGCATTCCGTGCGATATTGCGCTTCCCTGCGCAACGCAGAATGAGATTGATGAAGCCAGCGCGAAACTGCTGGTAGCCAATGGCTGCAAAGTGGTTTGCGAGGGCGCCAACATGCCGTCTACTCCGGAGGCGATCAATGTCTATCTGGAGAATGGCGTTCTGTATGGACCGGCGAAAGCTGCCAACGCGGGCGGCGTGGCGACCAGCGGTTTGGAGATGAGCCAGAACTCCCTGCGCCTGTCCTGGACATTCGAGGAAGTGGATGAGCGCCTGAAAGGCATTATGAAGAACATTTTCCACAATGCGTTTGACGCTTCCAAGGCCTGCGGCGTGGAAGGCAATCTGATGGTCGGCGCCAATGTGGCCGGCTTCATCAAAGTGGCGGATGCGATGCTGGCGCAGGGCATTGCGTATTGATTTTTCATTGCGGTCAAAGGCAGCCTGATTTTTCGGGCTGCCTTTTTCTGTTAGGTGGTGAGTGTTTGAAACTTCAATTTGAGGTGCGTGCGGAAGAAGACGGACTGCTTTTGCGTGATTTTTTGCGGCTGAAAAAGGTGTCGGCAGGGTTGCGCTCTGCAGTCAAGCGCGATTGCGGCTTTTTTCGGAACGGAAACGTTGTTTATACAAATGAACATGTTCGGCAGAATGACTGCATTTCCTTTTGTCTTCCGCCGGAGAATGCCGGCAGCGTAACTCCACAGGATATACCGCTTTCAATCGTTTATGAGGATGAACAGGCGATGGTGCTGGATAAGCCGGTAGGACAGGTGGTTCATCCCACGCTGGGGTATTCGGACGGGACGCTTGCCAATGCTTTCTGCGGCGAGATGAAACGGCGTGGCAACCAGATCCCATTTCGGCCGATCAATCGAATTGACCATGGAACATCCGGGCTGGTTTTGTGTGCCATGAATGCCTATGCGGCGCCGATTCTGGCAGAAAGCTGCCAAAAGGTCTATTACGCAGTTATTGAGGGGCATCTTTCGTGCACAGAAGGTGTGATTGATGCACCAATCGCGCGATGTCGGGATTCCATCGTCAAACGGGAAGTGGCTGGCAGCGGTAAACCCAGCCGGACGGAGTATACGGTTTTGTATGAGTCCGAACGGTTTACGCTGGTGCGCTGCATTCCCGTGACGGGAAGAACCCATCAGATTCGCGTCCATTTCTCCTGGCTGGGCCATCCGCTTGTTGGAGACGATTTTTATGGTGCAAAAACAGCTTTGGGACGCCCGGCGCTTCACTGCGGTGAGGTGACATTTTCTGTGTTTCGGCAGGTTCATGTTCGTCGGCGGCTTCCCCGGGATATGCAGTCCCTGTTTTTTGAAACAGCAAATTTAGGACGGGAAAATTGGCTTTTTGATGCACATGACTTGTAAAGGATCTGTGAAAAACACAGGGTGAATCGCTTTTTCGGGTTGCGTGTCCCTCTTTTTCGTGTATAATAGAATAGTTACAGATTCGTTTGAGCTGAAAGACAAAAGCGGAAAAGGAGGCTCCGACGTTGAAGAGACAGTGGAAGCGTTATTTCCGCGATGGGGAAGTTTCACCTCGCGCGGTTGCGCATTTACTGGGAAACCTGTTCTACGACACAGGCTATCATACAGAGTATTTTTTTATTCGCTTCACAAGAGGCGTTCGTCATATTTTACATGGCATTGCCGGCGTATTTGTTTGGGTTTTCACCCTGCTGGGCAGTTTGCTGAAAGCTTTTTTCGGCACGATTCTGGAGGATGTTCTCGCCCCCTGGAAACAGATCAGCCAGGGAATGCACAACCTACGCACGATGATGCGGCAGGAGAGAGAAGCCGGCTCACAGGATGTGGCCCAGAAAGGGTGGCAGTATTTTAAGCGCGGCGTGCGCGCATACCGGGATTTGATCTGGAACGCGCTGGCTTACTTAATGCCCTTGGGAGCTACGGCAATTCTGGTTTTCACGGTATACACGGTCCTGAGTTATACATTTGCGCTCTCGGTGGAGTACAACGGCCAGATGGTCGGGTTTATAGAGAACGAAACAGTGTATGAAAATGCCCAGAATCTGGTGCAGCAGCGTCTCCAGGCTGACGCGGACCGTTCCGAGTGGGAAGGCGAGGCGACCTTCACCATTTCTGTAGTCAGCGAAGCGGCCTTGTCGGATCAGGCGGAACTGGCCAACCGCATCATTGCCACTTCTTCACAAAAATTTGTGGAGGCAACCGGCGTGATGGTCAACGGTACGCTGGTGGGCGTGACACAGGACAGCGAACTGGTGAACGAGGCTTTGGAACAGGCGCAGGCGCCCTACCAAAAGCCGGATCAGTCCGATTGGAGCGTGCGGTTCCGTCATGAGGTTGAGGTGATTCCGGGCCTTTACTTCACCGATACGTTAATTTCCGGGCAGGAACTGGTCAATCGACTGACAGGGGCGGCTCCGTTTACGCTGGCAGGCGGGGAGTCGATCACGATGAACTGTCTGGAAGTACAGCAGGTACAGCGGATCACCTATCAGGAAGAGATTCCCTATGAAACCGTCACAAGTCAGTCGGCAGAACTGACATGGGGTGACGAGGTGATTCAACAGGCGGGCGTCGCAGGTCAGCAGATTGTGACGGCGGATGTTGTTTACGACATGAACGGCGTGGAACTGCAGAAAGTGGTCCTCTCGCAGGAAGTAATCTCAGAGCCGGTCACCGAGGTGATTTTGTACGGCACCCTGAACCAGTACGGCGGCGCTGTGGGCGAGCCCGGCGACGGCAACTTTATCTGGCCGGTGCCTGGCTACAGCGGAATTTCCCGCGGCATGGGTTATGGCCATCGCGGCGTGGACATTACGGGGGCTTACGGTACGACCATTGTGGCTGCGGATAACGGTCTGGTTGAGATTTCCGAGAATGGTGCAGGTACCTCCAACTGGAGTTACGGCTTGTTCGTAAAAATCGACCACGGAAATGGTTACACCACGCTGTACGCGCACTGCTCAGAGCTTTTGGTTTCGGAAGGCGAGTATGTGGTGAAGGGACAGCCCATTGCCCGAATGGGATCGACCGGCAACTCCTCGGGTAACCATTGCCACCTTGAATTTACAGAAAACGGCGTATTGACGAATCCGTATCGTTTTGTCACACCGCCATAAAATTTTGAATCTGCGCCGCAGGAAACTGTCTGTGGCGCAGATTTTTCTGTATAATACTCAAACTGTATTTGCAAAATGAGTGTGTGTGCGCTATAATATTAAAAGCGTGTCTTCAGAGACGCTGAGGATGATTTTTGGCAAAAACCGTTAAAAATGAAAATCGGCTTTTATTTTCTGCAAAAGGCGTGTATACTAAAAGAGTTGTGACATGCCCGCGGTTTGGGCCGGAATTTGCTTCTCAAAGGAGAGTCTTGACGAGTGAAGAAATTTGTCATTCACGGTGGGAAACCGCTGGTGGGCGAAGTGGAGATCAGCGGTGCGAAGAATGCGGCTGTAGCGATTCTTCCCGCGACCATTCTGGCGGCCGATAAATGCATTATAGAGAACCTGCCCAGCATCAGCGATGTGGGGGCGTCTGTAGATATTTTGAGCGCGATGGGTGCGCAGGTGAGAATGCTGGACAAGCACTCTCTGGAAATTGATACGACTCATTTGCACGGAACCAGCGTGCCGGATGATTTGTCCCGTGCCATGCGTGCATCCTACTATTTTCTGGGAGCTCTTCTGGGACGTTACGGCCGCGCGACGGTTGCGATGCCTGGCGGCTGTGATCTTGGCCCCCGCCCGATTGATCAGCATCTGAAAGCTTTTTCTGCATTGGGCGCGAAAGATGCCGTGGACAACGGGATGATTGATGTGCGAGCGTCTCATCTGGTGGGCGAAGAGGTCTTTTTTGACACGGTTTCTGTCGGCGCTACCATCAATGCGATGTTGGCAGCGGTCATGGCAGAGGGTATGACTGTGCTGGAAAATGTGGCAAAAGAGCCGCATATCGTGGACGTGGCCAACTTTTTAAACACAATGGGTGCGGATGTGCGCGGCGCTGGTACGGATGTGATTAAAATTCGCGGCGTCAAGAAAATGCACGGATGCACATATTCCATCATTCCCGATCAGATTGAGGCGGGAAGCTATATGGTCGGCGCGGCCATCACAGGCGGCAATGTACTGATTAAGAATGTCATTCCCAAGCATCTGGAGCCCATTACTTCCAAACTGGAGAAGGCGGGCGCGGTGATTGAGGAATTTGACGATTCCGTGCGCGTCAGCCGGACTGGCGATTTGGAGCCTCTGAACGTGAAGACTATGCCTCATCCGGGTTTCCCGACGGATATGCAGCCTCTGGTATCGGTGCTCCTCACACTGGCCAAAGGAACATCCATTATCACAGAGGGCATTTGGGAAAACCGCTTCCGTTATGTGGACGAGTTGGCCCGCATGGGAGTAAATATTCAGGTGGCAGGCCGTGTGGCGGTCATTGAGGGTGTAGCTGAGCTGCAGGCGGCGCCTTTGCGTGCGCCGGATCTGCGTGCAGGTGCAGCACTGGTGATGGCGGCCCTGGCGGCTGACGGTGTTTCGGAAATCGAAGACATCGGTCATATCGAACGCGGGTATGAAGATATTGTGGAAAAATTGCAAGGGCTGGGCGCGGACATCAAACGAGTGGAACGCCCTGCGAACAATATGCGAAAAGTAATTTGATAAGCGGAAAAATCCTTCGGTTTCTGACCGAAGGATTTCTTTCTGAAAGGAGATCTATGGCTCGATTCACAACGCTCTATTCCGGCTCGTCCGGAAACAGTGCATTTATTGAAGAGAATGGCCGTTACCTGCTGGTTGATATGGGAAAAAGCTGCCGCACGACGCTGGCGGCGTTGAAAACATTGGATGTTTCTCCGCTGGATCTGCAGGGAATCCTGGTCACGCATGAACATTCGGACCATGTCAGCGGTTTGAATGTGTTTTTAAAAAAATATCCAGTGCCGGTATATGCAAGCGCGGCGACGCTGGATGTTTTGGAGGAGCGAGGTGTCCTTCCGGAGCGTGTGGACGGGATTGCGGTAGATGGCCGGGAAGAGGAGATCGGCGGATTTACTGTGCAGAGTTTTTCCACAAGTCATGATTCAGTCGACTGCTGCGGTTACCGCATTCTCACACCCTCGGGGAAGGCTGTGGCCATTGCGACGGACCTTGGCTTCATCAGCGATGAGGTGATGGCTAACTTATACTGTGCGGATGTAGTGGCGCTCGAATCCAATTATGATCTCAATATGCTGATGTCGGGCCGTTATCCCTATTATTTAAAAATGCGCATTGCATCGGAGAGAGGCCATTTGTGCAACGATGAATGTGCCCAGACGATTCTTCGTCTGATGAAAGCCGGATGCAAAAACTTCAGTCTGTGTCATATCAGCCAGGAAAATAATACGCCGGAGCTGGCGCTGGCAACGCTTCAATGTGTGCTTGCGGCGCAGCAATTCGTGCCGGATGAAAAAACAAGGGTTTTGGCAGCTCGAAGGCACGAGATCTCGCCGGTCATCGAATTTTGAAGGAGAGAAATACTTATGCAGTCGATCACGTTGATTGCCCTTGGAAAATTGAATGCAGATTACTTTCGCGCGGCTGCGGCTGAATATCAAAAGAGACTTTCCGGGTTCTGCAAGCTAAATGTCGTGGAACTGCCGGAGGAGCCGATTCGTGAAAAGAACGCTTCCGAAGCGGTGATTGAAAAAGCTTTGGAGAAAGAGGCAAAGGCGATTTTGAGCCACGTTCAGCGGCCGGGGGTTTTGGTGGCGCTGTGCATTGAAGGGCGCCAAATCAGCAGTGAAGAACTGGCGGATTTTTTAGCACGGCAGGCAGTCGGCGGGGCAGGCAGCGTTACATTTGTCATTGGCTCTTCACACGGCTTGTCTCCGCTTGTGAAAAAAAGCGCTGATTTCAGCCTTTCCATGAGCAGGATGACATTTCCGCATCAGTTTGCCCGTGTGATGCTTTTGGAACAGCTGTACAGGGCTTTTTCCATTCAGGCAGGCAAAAAATATCATAAATAAAAGAAGGCCGGGAATCCGGCCTTCTTTCTTATTACAAATCGCCTGAACGGTGAAGCTGCACCATGATTGTAACTGCGATGGGGACGCCGAACAATCCGACGATTCCAAACAGATAAGAACCCACAAACATACACATCAATGTGACGAGCGGATAGAGGCCGATCTGGTTGCCTACAACACGGGGTTCCAGCGTTTGGCGCACGATAGTGATGATCGCGTATAACACAAGCAGACCGATTCCAAGAGGGAAGTTTCCAAGCAGCAGATTGACAACACCCCAGGGGATCAGAATCGTCCCGGTGCCAAGAACCGGCAAAATGTCGACAATGGCAGTTCCGGCGGCGATCAAGATTGCGTAATCGATGCCGAGAAGCGACAACCCGATGCTGACTTCCACAAACGTAAGAAACATCAAAATGGCATATGCTTTGGCAAATTTGAGGAGAACGTCGATACCATGTTCTTTGATTTTAAAGAGTACCTCTTTGCCGCGCGGCGGAATCAGCCGTACGATGAATGCGGTGATTTTGTAATAGTCCACCACGCAGAAAAAAGATGAAATGATCGTGATCAGAAAACTCACCAGAAATGCCGGAAGAGAACTGGCGGCGTTGGTTGCGATTGTAAGAGCGGCCGAAGAGATTGCGGCAATCAAATTGCCAAGCCCGTCATTCATGCTTTCGCCGATGCTTGCAATCACATCACGTGTGGATTCGTCGAATCCCTCCAGAAAGTCGAGAAGCATATTCTGAATGGAGGTGAGTGCCGGATCGATGACATTGCTGTAAAGGTTCGGCAGCATTTTGAAGGCCTCCCGCAGAAAAATGACAGCCCTGCTTCCCAGAACAATTAAAAGCGTAGTGAGTAAAATATAAAATACGATCAGTGTTAAAATGGCAACGAGCCGACGCTTTTTATGCGTTTTTTCGGAAATTTTGTTGATGAGAGGCTTCAGAAAAAAGGCAATCAGAAATCCCACCATGAAAGGCAGCAGGATTGGAACCACATACTTCAAGACAATGAAGATAAGTGCAAGAATAATACAATAAAAAACAAACCGTATGATGAAGGTGCGCATTTTTTCAGTAGACATGAGAGGTTCTCCTTTTTGAGCAGCTATTCTTGAAAGAATCTTTTTCTCTTATTATAGTGAAAAATTTGAAAAAAATATAGGTGAATGGAAAAATAAAAGAAAAACACCTTCCAATGCGGATAAAGGCATCAGAAGGTGTTTGTTTCATTGATCAGGAAAATTGAAGGTCCTGTCCGTCGACCAGAACCTGGCCGATATTTTCCGGAGAAAGGGGAACGCGGAAATCCTGCTGCAGTGTGATACTGACCTGGTCCTGCTCGTCAAAGGAGAAAATGGTCGAACTGGTGTAGAAGTCAATTTTATTTCCGTTGGTGTCGTAAACTTCCACCGAAGGATATTCACCGTTGACCGGTTGCCCATTACCGTGCAGAGAAATGCCGAGGGGAGAAAGCGTGACCTGCGTATAGTGAACCGAGTCCAGCGTGATGTCACAATCTGCGGACTGCTGTTTGTAGACACTGTCCAGAGTGAACGTTACTTTCCAGTCTCCGCGCACGGCGCTGTCATAGGAGATGGCATCGTAATACAGAGAAAGATCGTCCAGAGAGTAACTTTTCGGAACAGGAAGTACATATTCGATGTATTCGCTGTAATCAGCATCCAGTTCCGAATATTGGCGCCCAAACTCATACGTGCCGCTTCCTGCATTCAGAGGTTGACCGTTTGAATCCAGCAGATACAAATCAGCACGGGCATAGCGGCCGAGTTCGCTGACCTTCATCTGCACATGAAGCGTGTCCTGAACAAATCCGATTGCCGTAATGGTTCCCCAGGGCAGTTCTGGGTTCCAGCCATCCGGAAGAGGTGCAGCTTCCAGAATGGAAGGCGGTGCATCCTCAAAAGGTGAAAAACCATTGGGGTCATATACGATTGAACTGCCGTTGATGGACACGCCTTCCTGCAAAGACGGTGTTTGATCCTTTAAAAGAGAGAGGGAATACCCGGTGTTTTGACGATGAGAATCTTCCACATCATTGAGCAGCGTGCGAACCTGTACGGTAATCGGCTTTCCGTCCAACGCGTCAACGCTGTATCCGGACAGGCGATAGATGGAATTGCCGGTGCTGGAATCATAATCGACCAGCTGAACGTCGCAGGGGCCCAGCGTTCCGTCAATCTGCAGATTGGAAAGAACGGTCTTTTCGTTAACACGGCCACCGGCCTGGTCACGCAGGGAAAGATAAACGGTAACACGTTGATTGTCATTGACGGCGGCCAGCACCTGCATTTCGATGTCATCGGATACGCAGGAAAGTTCCACCGTCTGCATGATTGAGGCAAGCTGAACTCCGACCTGTTCGACCAGCCGTTGAATAGGTGGAAACGAAGCGGCGAGAACGCTGACGCTGCCAACAAAAGTAACTGCGGCTACAGCTGCCACGGCGATGACGCGCCGGAATGGGTGGAATCTCCGCCTTGGCGTGAAGGAAACGGGAGAAAAGGCGGGAGCGGATACATGCAATGTATCCAGACGGCGATCCACTGCCCGCTGGATGCGTTCGTGGTTAGTCATCTTCGTACCAATCCTCCAATCTTTTTTTCAGTTGCTCACGAGCCCTTTTTAAACGGACGGAAACGGTGGATTCAGGCGCGCCAAGCACTTGTGCGATGTCACTGATTTTCATATCCTGATAATAGAACAGAAGAATGACTTCGCGGTAGTGCGGTTTTAAACGCATGATTTCAATCAAAATCGTGTCGTCCTCATGCGTTTCGCTGTGGGTGGGGATTTCGTCCAAAACTTCCTGGACGTTTACTTTTCGATGCCATGCACTGCGAAGATAGTCTTTACACACATTGATCGCGATACGCATAATCCAGGTCTTTTCGCTGGAATTGGTATCGAATTTATGGTAGTTTCGGTAGATTTTTAAAAATGTATCCTGAACAGCATCTTGCGCCAGATAAACATCTTTCAGATACAAAAAGCAAATCCGCATTAATGAATCGCCGTACTGCTGGACGATCCGGTCCATGTCGGGCGATGCATTGCAGGAGGGCGCAAGCTGTGGCGGCACCATAACTGGCCTCACGAACCTTTCTATGTATGATACGTTACAAGTTGGAAAAAACTTTCACAAATCTGTCTTTTCTTTTACAGATCCTTGTGTGCGAAAAGACGGGATTCTTTTTCATTATACCGGATTTGCGCAAAATGACAACATCGGCTTGCGCTGTATCCGCACAGGCATTAAAATGAAAGAAAGAAAATCGCCCCAGAAGCGGGAAAAGAAGGCGTTGTGCGATGAAAACAATTGTGGAATTGTATGATAAAGAACCGCTGGAAAATATTTTGTCTGCGTGTGTGTTTGAGCCGGATATGGTGGTTTATATCTGCGACGCCCGTGACTCTTCGCTTCGGAAGGAGACTGCGGTCGAAAGACTGTTCAAAAGCAGAGGTCTGCGCACACAGTCACGGTTTTACTATATCAATACTTCCGATGTGACCGCCATTTGGAAAACCATGGAAGCAATTTGCAGGGACTATCCGGATTGTGCGTTTGACTGCACAGGCGGAAAAGATCTGGTGCTTCTCATGGCCGGGATTTTTTGCAAGGAGAAAAATGTTCGGGCCTATTACATTGATCTGGAGCGGAAAAAACTGGTGAACCTGTGCGGTTGCGAAGATTTGGCAGAGCGTTTTTGTGTGCCGCAGTTTACGGCAGAGGATGTGTTTTCTCTGGCAGGAGCCAAACTGGTAGGGTATGGCCATTTTTCGCCGGCTGAGATGAGCGAAGAGTTTGAGCGCAGCGTGCCGGACATCTGGAATATTGTACTGAAGAATCCCGAGGCGTGGGGTGGCGCAGTAGGCTATTTTCAGGCGGCCGGAGTGGGCAAGCAGGAAGAAGATTTGTGGATTCGTGCACCGAAGACGATTCGTGTCAACAAGCAGGTTACTGCGCGGTGCAACGAAAATATTCTGGAGCGTCTTGCCGCCTGCGGCGCGATTCAAAGACTGACAGTGCAGGGGGATGAGGTCCAGTTTCGGTATCGGGACGAACAAATGAAAAAGTGCCTGCAGAATCATGGCATTTGGCTGGAACTGTACGGCTATTTTGCGGCACGTCAAAGCGGTTTGTTCGGGGACGTTCGAACCAGCGTCATTGTGGATTGGGATAATGCCTACGGGCGTACACCAAGCACAAGGAATGAAATCGATATTCTGATCGTCGAAGGTGTTACGCCCGTTTTCATCTCCTGCAAAATGGGAGTGCCTTCGCCGCTGGCGTTGACGGAGATTAAAATCCTGAGTCAAAAATTCGGCGGTGAGAGAACCCGGACCGTAATGCTGACGGCTGCGAATGTACACGAGGAAAATCGTCCGCTGTCCCAGCGCGCCAGAGATTTGGGGATTACGCTTCTTGATCGCGGAAATCTGCAAAGAAACGAATTTGTTCAAAGCATTCAGAGAGTGATTTCAAAATAAAAGGACGGAACCAACTCGGTTCCGTCCTTTTTGTATAACGAAAACCACTCGCTAGGCGAGTGGTTCAAAAGAAGACTATAGTCGATGCTGCAGAAAGAAAAACTCCCTTTGCTATAATGGAAATGCGGTCTGCCAACTGCACAAGCCAAGCAAAGGGAGGTCATTCGGAGTGAACGACGTAAATAGTTTATCGCACACAAGCTGGAATTGCAAATATCATATAGTATTTGCGCCGAAATATCGGCGCAAAGTATTCTATGGACAGAAGCGTAGAGAGGCAGGAGAAATCCTGCGAACACTGTGTAATTGGAAGAAAGTGAAAATCATAGAGGCAGAAGTATGTCCGGACCACATACATATGCTCGTAGAGATACCACCCAAGTACTCGGTGTCCAGTTTTATGGGATACCTGAAAGGGAAAAGCAGCCTGATGATATACGAGAAGTAGCCGGAATTGAAGTATAAATACCGCAACAGGGAGTTCTGGTGCAGAGGGTACTACGTAGACACAGCGGGCAAAAATGCAAAGAAAATAGAGGAATACATACGGCGCCAGCTGGAAGAAGACAAAGCCGGTGAACAGTTAACGATGGGAAACATCTAAAAAGCCCGTTTACGGGCAGCAAGTAACAGTCCTTCGCGGCTGGCAGACCGTACCAACGCGACGTGACGCGTGCGCTAGTATTCCAGGGGTTTACCCGTCTATGAAAAACCCCCGGCTTTGCCGGGGGATATTTATTACATAAGTGGGTCGGCAGTACAACGTTCGCCGTCAAACGAGCCCAACCGGGCCGGTACGATTTCCCCTTGCACATGTCCGGGGGCATGGATCAAAACGGGAATGTATTCTTTGGTATAGCCGGTATAGCGATCTTTGGCGACCGGTTTTTCCAGAAGAACTTCGACTGTTTGACCTTCTCTTGCGCGAATAATTTCACTGCGGACGGCATCTGCTTCTTTCTGCAGAAGGTGGTTTCGCTGCGCCTTAACGGATTCGTCCACTTGGTCGGGCATGTCGTAAGCGGGTGTGCCTGCACGGCGCGAATAGGAGAAAACATGGACTTTCAAAAAACCAATCTCACGCACGAAAGAAACCGTTTCGGCGAACTCCTCTTCGGTTTCTCCCGGAAATCCCACAATGATGTCGGTGGTAAAAGTAGCGCCGGGAAAAGAGGCGCGCAGTTTCCGGACAACCGTGCGGTATTCATCTGCTGTGTACACACGTCTCATCCGGCGAAGCGTTGGCGTACAGCCGCTTTGCAGCGAAAGATGGAACTGAGGGCACAGTTCTTTGACGGCGGCCATTTGCTGAATGCAGGCATCGTCCAGAAGATCCGGTTCAAGGCTTCCCAGACGAATGCGCTCAATTCCCTCTACCTGAGCTGCTTTCTTCACGATTTGAGCCAGATTGGTTTGAGTGTCCTGTCCGTAGCTGGATAAATTGATTCCGGAAAAAACAACTTCGCGATAGCCTGCGCGGGCAAGCACTGCGAGTTCTTTCAAAATATTTTCCTCCTGGCGGCTTCGCACATTTCCGCGTGCGCGGGGAATAACGCAATAGGCACAACGACGGTTGCATCCGTCTTCAATTTTCATGAAAGCACGGGTGTGGCCTGCCAGTGACTCCATCGGCAGTTCCTCAAACAAATCCCGCTGCTGATGCGGCGCGATGTCCACGATGCGCTCGCGCGTTTGCAGAAAAGAGAGAACATTGTCCAGCAAGTGTGCGCGGTTTTTGCTGCCGGTAATGATGTCTGCTTCCGTTGCCTGCGATGCTTCCTGGGGAAATGCCTGCGGATAGCATCCGGTCAATACGGTAACGGCGTCGGGATTCTGCCGCTTGGCGCGGCGCAGCCATTGCCGGCTTTTCTTGTCACCACCGGCGGTTACCGTACAGCTGTTTACAATATATACATCGGCGTCTTCCGTCGGCTGCGCCAGCGAAAAACCGTTGTCGCAGAACAACTGTTCCAGAGCACCGGTTTCGTTTTGATTGACCTTGCAGCCCAAGGTATAAAATGCAATTTTCAAAATGTCACCTCGTTCATTTGTGACTTTATTATACAGAAATGCGGATAAAATCACAACCCACCCTCATATGATTGATTGAAATCATCGAGGAGGGATATGCGCATGAAGAGGACAGTCATATGGAAAAATTTCACAGCGCTTATGCTTGTCGCGACAATTTGTCTGGGGTTGGCGGCACCGCACGCCTGGGCGGAAAATTCCACCGAACTGAATCTGCCTTGCAGAAACGCCATCCTGGTCAATGTGAATACGGGAACGGTACTCTATGAACAGGGGCCGGATGACGAAGTCCCGATCGCATCCATTACAAAAGTGATGACGCTTCTTTTGACACTGGAGGCAGTGGAAGCGGGAAAGGTTTCCATGACGGATATTGTTCCGATTTCGGAACATGCCTATAATATGGGGGGCAGCCAGATTTGGCTGGAGCCGGGAGAGCAGTTCACGCTGGATGAACTGATCAAAGCAATCTGTATATGTTCGGCAAATGATGCAGCTGTGGCTGTGGCGGAATTTGTGGGCGGATCGGAGCCCGTGTTTGCGGAAATGATGAACGCCAAGGCAAAAGAATTGGGGATGAATCACACTCATTTTGTAAACGCCTGCGGATTGGATGAAGCGGGGCACTATTCTTCTGCGAGAGATGTGTCGATCATGTCGATGGAGTTGCTCAAACACCCCAAAATTCTGGAGTACTGTGGAATTTGGATGGACAGCTTGCGCAACGGCGAAACACAGATGGTAAACACCAATAAACTTCTGAAAAGCTACCCGGGAATTACCGGCTTGAAAACGGGTACCACCAATGGCGCGGGCGTGTGTATTTCCGCATCTGCCGAACGCGACGGAATGAGCCTTCTGGCGGTTGTGCTGGGCTCTCCGTCCAGCGGAGAGCGATTTGAAGCGGCGACGCAGCTTCTGGATTACGGCTTTGCCAACTATGAAACGGCGGAATTTCCGTCGATTGCCGGAAGGGTGGAGACACTTCCGGTCAAAGGTGGTGTCAGTCAACAGGTGACGCTCTCCTATGAGATACCGGAGAAGATTCTGCTGAAAAAGGGAGAAGGGAAGAAATTAACGGCTGAAACGACGCTTCCCCAGCAGATGGAAGCTCCGGTCCAGAAGGGGGAAAAGGTGGGAGAAGTGACCCTGAAAACGGAGCAGTCCGTCATCGGCACGTACCCGGTGACGGCAGCGGGCGATGTTTCAAAAATGGATTTTTCAACGGCTTTTTCTTTGCTTTCCCACGCGATATTTACTTTATAAAAATCCATGCCTTTAATTGACACCGGACAGACCTTCTGATATAGTTAATATATAAAAATCAAATGTTCGGAGGTTTCTGTATGAGTGTCAAAATGAATGGCAAGCATCTTGCTCCGTTTATCAGTGAAGATGAATACAAGGCGCTTTTTCCGCAGGTGAAACTTGCGCATGAGTTGCTCCACAGCGGGCAGGGACAGGGAAATGATTTCCTCGGTTGGTTGGATCTTCCCGTCAATTATGACAAGGAAGAGTTTGCGCGCATCAAAAAAGCGGCGGCGAAAATCATTTCTGACAGCGATGTGCTGATCGTGATCGGTATCGGCGGAAGTTATCTGGGCGCCCGTGCGGCGATTGAAGCGCTGAAGGGAACACTGTATAACAATACCTGCAAAAAAACGCCGCAGATTTTTTATGTGGGCAATTCCATCAGTCCGGCATACCTGCAGGATGTGATTTCACTTTGCGAAGGCAAGGATGTTTCCGTAAACATCATTTCCAAGTCCGGCACAACGACGGAGCCTGCGATTGCTTTCCGTGTTTTCCGCGACATGCTGGAGAAAAAGTATGGCAAGGAAGGCGCCAGAAGCCGCATTTATGCGACCACGGATAAGGCGCGTGGTACACTGAAGGAATTGGCTGACGCTGAGGGATATGAGACGTTTGTGGTTCCTGACGACGTTGGCGGACGCTATTCTGTACTCACTGCAGTCGGTCTTCTGCCTATTGCAGCGGCGGGATGCGATATCGATCAGCTGATGGCTGGCGCGGCAGCCGCCCGTGAGGCGTTGGCTGTTTGCGATGAAAACAATGACTGTTATCGTTACGCGGCAACGCGCAATATTTTGTATCGCAAGGGAAAAGCTGTGGAACTGCTGGCCTGCTATGAGCCCAATTTCACATTGATGAACGAGTGGTACAAACAACTGTTTGGTGAATCCGAGGGCAAGGATCAGAAGGGTTTGTTCCCCGCCAGCGTGATTTTCTCCACGGATCTGCATTCCATGGGACAGTTTGTGCAGGACGGCGCCCGCATTATGTTCGAAACAGTGGTGGATATTCAGAAACCTCAGAAGGATCTGTACATTGAAAAGAGCGACGAGAATTTCGATGGCCTCAATTTCCTGGCAGATCAGAATATGAGCGTTGTGAACCGCAAGGCGATGGAAGGAACCATTCTTGCGCATACAGACGGCGGGGTTCCCAATGTTCTGTTGGAAGTTGAAAGTCTGACGGAATTTAACCTGGGCTACCTGATTTATTTCTTTGAGAAAGCCTGCGCAATTTCCGGTTATCTGATGGGAGTCAATCCCTTCAATCAGCCCGGCGTGGAGAGCTACAAAAAGAATATGTTTGCCCTGCTGGGAAAACCTGGCTATGAGGACCGCAAGGCGGAACTGGAAGCGAAACTTCGTTAAATGCACCGGATGGTGTCAAAATAAAGGAGGCATTCCTATGATTCAACTGATTATTGGCGGCAAAGGCTCCGGCAAGACCAAAAAAATGATTGATATGATTAATGAGAGCGCGAAGACGACTCCGGGCAACATTGTTTGCATTGAGAAGTCGATGAAGCTCACCTATGATATTGACCACAATGCCCGTTTGATTGATGTGGATGAGTACAAAATTGAAGGGTATGAGATGTTGTACGGCTTCATGGCTGGTATTTTGGCCGGCAACTACGACATCGTGGAAGTTTATCTGGATGGCGTGCTGAAATTGGGCAATCACGACATGGAAGGCCTGGGCGTTCTGCTGGATAAAGTCAATGCGCTGGCTGGTGACACGGTGAAGGTCGTTGTCACGGTTTCTGCCAATATGGATCAGCTGACAGATGGTGTAAAAAAATATCTGTAATCTGCAAAACTTTTGCTGCAGGGACCTGCGTGCGGGTCCCTGCGTTTTCTGTTGTTTTGCGTGCTTTTTTTCTACAAATAGTATTGACAAACCAACACTTTGCAGTTATAATAGCTAAGCGACCTTTTGAGGAGTGTGCGTATGCTGCTTGATATCAAAAAGATTTTCAGCACATATGATGCGCCTGTGAAAGTATCTGAGGAGTTGGATCTTTCCAAGGAGGATTTTCCGGGGTATGAGGTACCTGACTCCATACACTTGGAGCTTTGTTTGGTCCTTCATGGAAATGTATTGGAGACGGAACTTTATTTTCGAGCACAGGCTGTTTATGAGTGTGCCCGTTGCCTTGAAAGATCACAGCAGGTTTTCGATGTGGAGAGAAGTTATCCGGTTCGGCAGGCGGATCTGACAGATCCGGATGCGGAACTTCCGTTTACGGAAGATGGACAGCTGGACACAAAGGAACTTGTTTATTCAGAGCTTTTGCTCGAAATACCGACAGTGCTGCTTTGCAGCGATGACTGTGCAGGGCTTTGCCCCGTTTGTGGCAGAAAAAAACCATGTGCTTGCACGCATGAAACCAACGATGCCACAGATGAAAGGCTTTCTATATTAAAACAACTGCTATCTTAAATGATTCACACAACGAGGAGGTGCTTATAGTGGCAGTACCCAAGAGAAAGGTTTCCAAGGCAAGACGCGATAAGAGGCGCTCCTCCGTGTGGAAGCTGACTGCGCCCACGCTGGCGAAATGCACGCAGTGCGGCGAGTATAAACTTCCCCATCAGGTATGCGGCAATTGCGGCTACTACAAGGGCAAGGAAATCGTGAAAAAGGAAGCGTAATTGGCTTCCCGCAGAAAGACATGGGGAAGGGAAACCTTCCCCTTTGTTTTTTATTCTCGGTTGTTTTCTGATTTTTCTTTTGAAAGGATGTGCGCTGTTTGGCTGTACGCGTCACAGATGTGGAAAAAGGTTCTCCAGCAGAAGCGGCAAAGCTTGCAGGCGGAACGCTGCTTTCCATTGATGGCAACGAGATCAACGATATGCTTGATTATGAGTTTTATTCTTCGGGTGCGCATCTGGAACTGGCTGTCATGCGGGGGGCAAAGCTGGAATATCTTCAAATTGAAAAAGAGGAATACCAGCCGCTGGGGTGCAGTTTTGAAAGCTATTTGATCGATAAAAAGCATTCCTGCAAAAACAAATGCATGTTCTGCTTCATTGATCAGATGCCGAAGGGAATGCGGGAAACACTTTATTTTAAAGACGATGACGAGCGCTTGTCGTTTCTGTTCGGAAATTATGTGACACTGACGAATCTCAGCGCTCACGAGATCGACCGCATCAAGAAAATGCACATTTCACCCATCAATATTTCTGTCCACACGGTGGAACCGGAATTGCGGGTAAAAATGATGCGAAATAAGCACGCCGGAGAAGTGTTGCGCTATATTGATGAATTTGCCGAAGCGGGCATTGAGATGAATTGCCAGCTGGTCCTTTGCAGAGGGATCAATGACGGGGAACATCTCAGAAAGAGTATTGAAAAACTGGCCAGCCTTTATCCGGCAGTTAAAAGTATCGCTGCGGTCCCCAGCGGCTTGACCAAATACCGTGATGGGCTGTATCCGCTGGAGCCGTATGACTGTGAGACGGCATGCCAGGTCCTGGATATTCTGGAAGAGTATGGAGACCGGTACCAGAAGGAGCGGGGAGAACGCATCATTTATCCGGCGGATGAATGGTTCCTGCTGGCCCAAAGACCCATTCCGCAGGATGAGTATTATGGGGAATATCCCCAATTGGAAAATGGTGTGGGAATGTGGCGCACGTTGCATGACGAGTTCATGAATGCGCTGGATACACAGCGCTATCCTCGCTTCCCGCGGCGTGTGGATGTGGCGACAGGGACTTTGGCCGCGCCTTTGATCCGGATGCTGATGGAAGCGCTGCATGACAGGCAGCCGCACATTCGTGTGGAAGTTCATCCCATTCAGAATGATTTCTTTGGCGGAAATGTCAGTGTAGCGGGTTTGGTCACAGGACAGGATTTGATCGCACAGCTTCAGGGAAAACTGAAGAGCAGAGTGCTGGGAATTCCGGAGGTAATGCTGCGGGAGGAACGGGACCGCTTTTTGGATGACATCACCGTGGAGCAGGTGGAGAAGGCCTTGAAAGTGAAAGTGCGGATTATTCCGCAAAACGGAGAAGAAATGTTGCGGGAATTGATCCGCTGAGAAAGAAAGGATTTCCATATGTCGAAACCAATTGTAGCCATCGTTGGTCGCCCCAATGTGGGAAAATCGACGTTGTTTAATAAATTGATCGGGCAGCGTCTGGCAATCGTAGAGGATACGCCGGGCGTTACGCGCGACCGCCTGTATGGAAACTGCGAATGGCAGAATCATAACTTTTTGCTGGTGGATACAGGTGGAATTGAACCAAGTGTAGATGACGGCATTTTGCTGCATATGCGTCAGCAGGCGCAGCTTGCCATTGATACCGCCCAGGCGATTTTGTTCGTGACGGATTTGAGGGCGGGCGTGACGGCGCAGGATGCAGACATTGCCAATATGCTGATGCGCTCGGGAAAACCGGTGGTTCTTGTTGTGAATAAGGTGGATTCTCTGGGAGCACCCCCTCTGGAGCTCTACGATTTTTACAGCCTGGGGCTGGGGGAACCCTATCCGGTATCTTCTGTGCATGGTCATGGCACCGGTGATATTTTGGAAAAAATTTGTGAGTATCTGCCGGATCAGAGCGAAGAGGTTGAAGAGGACGATCGCATTACAGTGGCGGTCATCGGCCGGCCCAATGTGGGTAAGTCCAGTCTGGTCAACTATGTGCTCGGCGAGGAACGCATGATCGTAGCCAATGAAGCGGGGACGACCCGTGATGCGGTGGACAGCGACGTGGAAAACCGGTACGGAAAGTTCGTCTTCATTGATACAGCGGGACTTCGCAAGCGTGGAAAAGTTGAGGACGGTGTGGAGCGTTACAGTGTTCTGCGCAGTTTGGCCGCAGTAGAGCGTGCCCGTGTGTGCGTGATTATGATTGATGCGACAACCGGGTTTACCGAGCAGGATTCCAAGGTGGCAGGCTTTGCTCATGAACAGGGGAAAGCATGCATTGTGGCAGTTAATAAGTGGGATGCTGTTGAAAAAGATGATAAAACCATGCAGGAGATGCGCAAAAAGCTGGAAAATGATTTTAGCTTTATGGCGTATGCGCCGATCATTTTTATTTCGGCCAAAACAGGCCAGCGTGTGGACCGGCTGTTTGAGCTGATCAAGTATGTGGACAGCCAGAATGCGCTCCGCGTTACGACTGGTGTGCTGAATGATCTTTTGGCTCGTGCGACGGCACGTGTTCAACCGCCTTCCGACAAGGGTAAGCGTCTGAAAATCTATTATATGACGCAAATTTCCACACGGCCGCCCACGTTTGTATGCTTCTGCAATTCCAAACAGCTGTTCCATTTTTCCTATCAGCGCTACATTGAGAATCAGATTCGTGAAACCTTTGGGCTGGAGGGTACTCCTGTCCGGATTTTGATTCGGGAACGCGGTGAGAAAGCCTGAAGCAGGCGGGATAAGGTAAAGGAGGAATCGTTTTGAAGGGTTTTCTGCTGTACGTTGTCTTTTGTGTATTGATTCCGTATTTATTGGGCTCTTTAAGCTTTTCTGTCATTGTGTCCAAGACGCTGTATCATCAGGATATTCGAAATTTTGGTTCCGGAAACGCCGGAATGACCAATGTTTTGCGCACTTTTGGAAAAAAAGCTGCCGCTCTGACCGTTGTGGGTGATATCGGAAAAGGGGTTGTGGCGGTCCTTTTGGCAAAATGGTTTTTCGGGTCTCAGTTGGCTTCGGAACAATCTTACTTTTTAGGTGCGATTTTTGGAATCTACCTCGCGGCGTTTTTCGCAGTGCTGGGACATGTTTATCCGTTGTACTTTGGCTTTAAAGGCGGTAAGGCTGTTTCTGTGGCAACCGGAACCATTGTGGCAATCTCGCCTGTAATGGTTTTGCCGCTTTTGGTTGTGTTTTTTGGCGTTCTCGCAGCTGGAAAGATGGTTTCCCTTTCCAGTATCTGTTGTGCGGCAGCCTATCCCGTGGTGACCTTTCTGTACTATTGGCTGATTCAGAAAAGCGATTTGTCGGTGATTTTGACAACGACCATTGGTGCGGCCATCATGGGAGCACTGGTCATTTGGTTGCATCGCTCTAACATTCAGCGTATTCGAAATGGCACGGAGTACAAGTTTTTTCAAAAGAAAAGTAAATGAAAAAAGGCGTCCGGAAGACCGGACGCCTTTTTCATCATAAAAAAATCGCCCGATCAAAGGATCGGGCGGCGCTTTCTCTTTTATTACAGAGCGCGGGTAACCTTACCGGAACGCAGGCAACGGGTGCAGGCGTAGATATAACGGGGAGAACCGTCGACTACCGCTTTCACTCTTTTTACGTTGGGTTTCCAAGTACGGTTGGAGCGGCGATGAGAGTGGGAAACCTTAATACCAAACGCCACACCTTTACCGCAGCAATCACATTTTGCCATTGTACTGCACCTCCTCTTTTCAAGTAGCTAGAATATAATACCAGACATTTTAAAAAAAAGCAAGTTTTTTTCTAAAATAAATTCAAATACGAGAAATTTTTTGCGTGTGCCAGTGTAAAACTACGCCTGGAGGCTGAAATGGTTGTTATTTGGTTGAAAAAGTGCTATCATAGAGTGTCTACAAGAATCTGACAGGAAGGGAATTCAGCCATGGACTATGCGAAACTTGCACTTTATTTGGCGCGTGCAATTGCGCTTTTAACGGCCATTCCGTTTCATGAGGCTGCGCACGCCTGGGCGTCGGATAAGCTTGGAGACCCCACAGCGAAATTGTATGGAAGAATGTCGTTGAACCCGGTCCGGCATTTTGATCTTTTAGGTGCTTTGTGCATGATTTTGGTTGGATTCGGATGGGCGAAGCCCGTTCCGGTGGCGGCACGAACGAATTTTAAACATCCCCGCCGTGATATGGCACTTTCGGCTGCAGCAGGGCCGCTGGCCAATGTTTTGCTGGCGGCTGTCTGTATGGTAGTGTATAAGGTTTTATGGTATGTGTTCGCGGGAGCAGTCTTTTCGAATGCGGATTCAACTGCAGTCGTCGTTTGGTTGTTTGTGCTGCGCGTTTTGAATTCGATGATCAGTGTGAATATTACACTGGCTGTGTTCAATCTTCTGCCGGTTCCGCCTTTGGACGGCTCGCGTATTTTCAATGTTTTGCTGCCCGATAAGGTTTATTTTGGGATTATGCGCTATGAGCGTGTGATTTTGTTTTGCTTGTTTGCTGTTTTGTGGCTGGGGGTTCTTGACGGCCCGCTGAATGTTCTGTATAGCTGGATGCTGCAGGGCCTGGATTTTCTCACAGGATTTGTAGAACTTCTTATGGCTTGAGAACGGGGGAGACATGGAAGGAATGACGTTCAAATTAGATCAGTTCGAAGGCCCGCTGGATCTTCTGCTGTATCTTGTTTCGAAAAACAAAATGAACCTTTACGACATAGAGATCGTTTCTTTGATTGATCAATATGTTTCAGTGGTACATGAATTGTCTCCTGAACAAATGGAAAGCGCCAGTGAATTTATCGAAATGGCAGCTCGCCTGGTTCAAATGAAGTCTTATTTTCTTTTGCCGAAAAGTGAAGAAGCAGAGCGCATGAAAGAAGAACTCACGGGCCTGTTGGTGGAGTACTCCATGTGCAAAGAAGTTGCCGGAAAGCTGAAGCAGATGAGCGAAGGGATTTATCATGTCGTGCGTTTGCCTGCAGAGATTCAGTTTGATACAGAATATCGGCTGCACCATGATGTATATCTTTTGGAAAATGCCTACAATGCTCTGCAGGGAAGAAGTGTGAAGAAACGGACGCCGCAGCAGGAGCAGTTTGAGCCGCTCACAACGGCACCGTTTGTATCGGTGGGGTCACGAATCATTGCAGTGCTGAGAGGGCTGGTCACAGGTCGTGTAAAGCGGCTTCGGCAGCTTTTTCAGGCCAATGGAAGCCGAAGCCAAACAGTCGCTACCTTTTTGGCGGTTCTGGAACTGGTGCGGGCCGGCCGCATTGAAATTGCAGAGGATGAGACATTAAAGGTCAAACGCAAACGGGAGGAACGATAATGGAGCTCAGGCAATTAAAAGCAACCGTGGAGGCAATGCTTTTTGCCCACGGCGAGCCGGTCAGTTCAGAGCGCCTTGCAGAGGTGCTGGAAATGCAGACGGAAGATATGGAGCGCGTTTTGCTGAGTCTGTCAGATGACTATGCTTCCCAGGATCGAGGAATCTGCCTTTTGCATCTGGAAGATCGCTGGCAGCTTGCGACTAAAAATGAATATGCAGCTCCCATCAAAACCTTGATGGACAATCGGCGCAATACGCCGCTGTCTTCCGCAGCATTGGAAGTGCTGGCGATTATCGCATATAATCAGCCTGTGTCGCGTTCGTTTGTGGAACAGGTTCGCGGCGTGGATTCTTCTTCCACCATTCAAAAACTGGTTCAGAAGGGATTGGTGGAGGAAGCCGGACGGCTGGATCTTCCGGGACGGCCGGTGTCGTTCCGTACCACCGATGTGTTTTTGCGCACATTCGGGTTGAAAAGCCTTTTGGATTTGCCGCCGCTGCATGAAGATGATTATCCGTTGGAAGCGATTGCCGCGGGGGCACAGGAACCCGATGAAAAGATGCAAGAGGACCAGATGGAATGAGTGCTTTTTTAGCTGTTGTGGGATGGTCACTTTTGGCTGTCTTCCTTTTATTGCTCGTGCTTTTGCTGTTTCCGGTTTCTGTGCCGATTGAATTGCAGCAGGACCAAGTTGTCATAAAGCTGAAAGTGCTGTTTCTGACGTTTCAGCTGTATCCCAGGCGTGAGAAACAGGAAGCCAAGACTCCGGAAAAGGAAAGTGGCCAGCCGGCGGCCGAAAGCAAGCAGCATACGGATGAAAAAGAGCAGGCGCAGGCTACTTCGGAAAAGAAGAAGAGCAGACTCGATCTTTCTCAGCTGGCGCAACTTGTTTCGACGGCCTGCTGGCTGATGCGAATTGTGTTTCGTCTGATTCAAATTCGGGACATCCGGATTGTGTATCCCGTTCAGGGGGAAGATGCGGCGCAGACGGCGATTCAATATGGACGCATCAATGCTTATCTGGGCAGTACGCTGGGCGTGTTGCAAAATTTTTTGAACATGCATTTCAAACAGGTGGATATTTTGCCTGATTTTAACGGTAATTGCAAATATCAGCGTTATTTCTATTGTAAATTACAAGCAATTCCGCTTATAATGATAGTAGCGGCTCTTTATGCCTTGGTGCGCCTGAAGGGCGAGAAGGTAATTTGATTTGGAGGCATTTTTCTTATGAGCGAACATCCGATTCAAGGTTTGATGGACGTTACCCTGGAGAAGATAAAGAGCATGGTGGATTCCAATACCATCATTGGCAATCCGATCAATATGGCAGACGGAACAATGATCCTGCCGGTTTCAAAAGTCACTTTTGGTTTTGCTTCCGGCGGTTCGGATTTTCCAACGAAAACATCCAAAGAACTGTTCGGAGGGGGCAGTGGCGCCGGTGTTTCCATTTCTCCCATTGCGTTTTTGGTTGTTCATGAGGGCAACGTGCGCCTTCTTCAGCTGTCGGATACATCCAACAGTCTGGATCGGGCCATTGGCATGATGCCGGAAATGGTGGACAAGGTTTCCGACTTGTTTTCCAAAAAGGAGAAGAATTCAGAGCAAAAGCAGAGCTGAGAGGGGCGCATTGCGCCCCTTTTTTGGACAGGCATCTGCGCAGAATAAAAAGTAAAGGATTGGATTTATGGCCAGTGAACGAATTCAAAAGGTAATGGCACAGCAAGGGGTGTGTTCGCGTCGCGCTGCGGAACAGCTGATTGAGCAGGGGCGTGTGAAGGTGAACGGACATCCTGTTTCCCTGGGGGACAAAATGGACCCGGCGCGGGATGTGCTCAGTGTGGACGGACAGCGCGTATATGTGCCCCGCCGCACGGAAAAGTATTACTACATGCTGAACAAACCCCGTGGATATATCACGACCACCAGTGACGAGCGGGGACGTAAAACGGTTATGGAACTGATGGAAGACGTTCCGGCCCGCGTGTATCCGGTGGGGCGCTTGGACAAAGACAGCGAGGGCCTTTTGCTGTTTACCAATGATGGCGATTTTGCGAATCTGCTCACGCATCCCAGTCATGGCGTGTCGAAGCTGTACCGGGTTACGGTCCGGCCTCATGCGACGGAAGAACAAATCATCGCTTTAACAGACGGCGTTGTACTGGATGACGGCACAAAAACGTTGCCGGCGGTGATCCATGTGGTGACTGACGAACCGGAGCGGACGGTTTTGGAAATGACCATTCGCGAAGGGAAAAACCGTCAGATTCGTCGGATGTGTGAGGCGGTCGGCCTGGATGTCATCCGGTTGAAACGTTCTGCACTGGGCGCGGTGCGTTTGGGAATGCTTCAGCCGGGCCAGTACCGGGAACTGACTTCGGGAGAAGTGAATGCGCTGCGTGCAGCGGCGCAGAAAGGAAAAGTTACTGCGCAGATCGCCCGCAATACACAGGCAAACGCCGCCAAAAAGTTGATGCGGCCGCACGGGGTGCGTGCACCGAAAGGCGCTGTGGCTGCGAGAAGGAGGCAAAGAGAAAAATGATTGCCATGCGGCCGATTCTGGAGCAGGACGTAATCGATCTGCTGAACGATGGGCGATTTGAAGGCGAGCTGGACGGATACGTTGTGATGGAAGGAAGCAACTATTTAGGATATATTTTGTATCGACTGGAAAAACCGGTGGTTCGCGTGTTGGACTGTGGCGTAGAAAATACAGCCTGCATTGATGGTGCGGTTCGGGCTTGTGTGGCGGCAGGACAAAATGCTGGTTGTACTTGTTTTTCGGTCCGTGAAGAAGATGAACGTCTTTGCAAATGGCGGAGCATCTTTTGCAAAGGTGAGCAGGACCCTGTTCCCATCGACAAAATTTTTTCACTTTGCAAATAATTTGCATTTTTCGGCACATTAAGGACTTGTTATTGTTTTATCAAAATAGTATAATAGTAGTAATTTGGAATTTTATGCAGGAGGGCTGTTCATGGCAAAAGCAACATCCGGCAAGGAAGTCCTTGCTAAATTTTTTGATGAAGGTGCCTATCAGACGCTGTATGCAGATGCAAACGGCGCTGTGACGGCTGCTTTCGGCAGCGCAAACGGCACGCCCGTGTACGCTGTATGCCAAAATGGTGCGGCAGTGTCCGCGAAAGATACGGAGAAAGTGGTAAAGGTTCTGGACATGGCGGGTAAAACCGGCAATCCGGTCGTTACTTTCTACAACTCCATTGGTGCAAAATTGGAAGAGGGACTGGCAGCTTTGTCGGGAAGCGCGAATGTTGCTGCGGCTGTTGCCAAACTGTCCGGCGTCGTGCCTCAGATCGCGGTTGTGACCGGCGTTTGCGGTGCCGGTAGTGCGCTGGCTGCGGCCGGTGCGGACATCTGCGTGATGAGCAAGGAAGGCGAACTGTTCCTGACCGCTCCGTTCACCAGTGCTGCTGCTGGCGATAAGGTTGAGAACGCTGGTTCCGCTGAATACGCTGCAAAAGCGGGTGTTGCGACCATCGTGGTTGACAACGCGGAAGCAGCGGCTGTAAAAGCGGCTGAGCTGGTGGCTTTGCTGCCGGCCAATAACCTGGCGGGAGCTGCGGTTTTTGAGGCGGCTGCGCCTGCAGGTGTTTTGAACCTGGCGAAATATACTGCTGCTGATGCCGTTAAGGCATTGGTTGATGCGGACAGTGCAGTGGAGCTGTATGCCGGCTTTGGCAAGCATGTGTTCACCGCTCTGGCAACGGTCGGCGGAAGCGTAGTCGGCATTGTGGCAACTGAGGGAACTCTGTGCCGCGAGTGCGTTTCCAAAACTGCGCGTTTTGTTCGTCTGTGCGATGCGTTCAGTGTTCCGGTTGTCACGGTCGTCAATACCGACGGCTTTGTGGCCAGTTCTTCTGACGAAGAGGCGGGCGGCCTGCGTGAGGCTGCGCGTTTGACCGGCACTTATGCGGATGCGACCACAGCAAAGGTAGCGGTTGTGACTGGTAAAGCAGTGGGCACTGCGTATACGGCGCTGGCAAATGCCGATTTGACCATTGCGGTTGAAGGCTGCACTATTGCTCCGCTGGATCCGAAAACGGCAGTTACTGTTCTGTACAAAGAGGAACTGGAAAAAGGCAACAACATCGCAGGCGACACTCAGAAACTGGCGGCCAAATATGCTGCTGAAGAGTGCAGTGCTGCTTGTGCGGTGGAAGCCGGCCTGGCTGATTTCGCTGTGGATGCCGCTTCGGTGCGTGCAACGTTGATCAGCGCTCTGGACATGCTGTCTACCAAGCGTACACAGCGTATGCCGAAAAAACACGGCAATATGTCTCTGTAATCGGTAAGAATCTAAAGACATCATAAATTGGGAGGAACTCCAACATGAAAACTTTTAATGTAACCGTGAACGGCACTGCTTATAGTGTTACTGTCGAAGAAACCGCCGGCGGCGCTCCTGTTGCTGCGCCCGCTCCCGCCGCTGCAGCTCCCGCTGCTCCTGCACCCGCAGCTCCCGCTGCTGCTCCTGCTCCCGCGCCGAAAGCTGCTCCCGCTGCTGCTGGTGCCATCACCGTCACCGCTCCCATGCCCGGCAACATCCTGGACGTGAAGGTTTCCAATGGCGCTTCTGTGAAAGCTGGCGACGTGCTGTGCATTCTGGAAGCTATGAAGATGGAGAACGAGATCGTTGCTCCGCAGGATGGTACGGTTGCTTCTGTCAACTGCAGCAAGGGCGACGTTGTCAACGTTGGCGACGTGCTGGTATCTCTCAACTAATTGAGAACGGGGTGAAACATTTTGGCTAAGAAAATCAAAATAACAGAATGCGCACTGCGTGATGCGCATCAGAGCCTGATCGCGACCCGTATGACACTGGATGAGATGCTTCCCATCCTGTCTACGATGGATGAGATTGGCTACTATTCTTTGGAGTGCTGGGGCGGTGCGACGTTCGACTCCTGCATTCGTTTCCTGGACGAAGATCCTTGGGAGCGCCTGCGCACGATCCGTCGTGAGTGCCCGAAGACCAATCTGCAGATGCTGTTCCGCGGCCAGAACATGCTGGGTTATCGCCCGTATGCGGATGACGCGGTGGAGTATTTTGTTCAGAAGTCTGTTGCGAATGGTATCGATATTCTGCGTATCTTTGACGCGCTGAACGATCCCCGCAACTTGGAGACTGCCATCAAAGCTTCCAAAAAAGAGAAAGCACATGTTCAGGCTTGCATCAGCTACACGCTGAGCCCGGTGCACAACAATGAGTACTTTGCAAATTACGCTAAGACTCTGGAGAGCATGGGCGCTGACAGCATTTGCATTAAGGACATGGCCGGCCTGCTGACTCCGTATGCGTGCAGCGATCTGGTTGCTGCTTTGAAAAAGACCGTTAAGATTCCTGTGGACATTCACTCCCACTATACTTCCGGTCTGGCTTCCATGTCCATCTTGAAGGGCATTGAAGCTGGCGCTGACATTGTGGATACCGCTATCAGCCCGCTGGCTCTGGGTACTTCTCATATGCCGACGGAAAGCCTGGTGGCTGCGCTGCAGGGAACCGAGTACGACACGGGTCTCGATATGAAGAAACTGAACGTGGTTCGTGCGCACTTCGCAAAACTGCGTGAGAAATACTTGGCTTCCGGCCAGCTGAATCCGAAGATGCTGGGCGTTGACGCGAATACGCTGCTGTATCAGGTTCCGGGCGGTATGCTTTCCAACCTGCTCAAACAGCTGAAGGACGCCGGCAAAGAGGACAAGCTGGAAGAGGTTCTGGCAGAAGTTCCCCGTGTACGTGAGGACTCCGGCTATCCTCCTCTGGTTACTCCGACCAGCCAGATCGTAGGTACGCAGGCTGTCTTCAATGTCATCCTGGGCGAGCGCTATAAGATGGTCACCAAGGAGTTCAAGGGACTGGTTCATGGCGATTACGGCAAGACCCCGGCTCCCATCAGCCCCGAGTTCACCAAACGTATTCTGGGTGACGAGCAGCCCATCACCTGCCGCTTCGCGGATACGCTGGAGCCTGAGATGGAGAAGCTGAAAGCAGAAGCTGCCAAGTGGGTGCGTCAGGAAGAGGACGTTCTGACTTACGCTATGTTCCCGCAGGTTGCGCCGAAATTCTTCGAAAAGCGCAACAACAAACTGATGGGTGTTGACGGCGATCATGTGGATTTTGCCGGTAAATCTCATCCGGTTTAAAAATGGTTGAAGAAGGTCCGTGCAGAGATTCGCTCTGCACGGACCTTTTGGTTTTTAGAGAGATGTTTACGGTTTGTTTATTGATTTCAAAAGTGCGGGTTGATACAATAAGGGCAAAGGAGGCGGAACAAACATGGATATAAAGAGAAACATCGTCTGGAGCGATCGAAAACGAATTGTTTTCGGTTTGCCGTGGACTTTTACCAAATATTCTTTAACACCCGAAAAACTCTTAATCCAGTCGGGAATTTTGAATACCAAGGAAGAAGAAATTCGACTGTATCGCATTATGGATATAACTTTAAGACGCTCTTTATGGGAGAGAATGTTCGGCTTGGGAACAATCCATTGCTGTTCGGCTGACAAGTCTACTCCGGAATTTGATATTTGCTGGATTCGGGACGCAATGCATGTGAAAGAAATGCTTTCGGGTATGATTGAAAAAGAGCGAATGGAAAAACGCGTGACGAGTCGTGAGTTCATGACGGATGAAGATGATTCTTTCGACGAATGAGTCGGGGAGTTTACAAACACAGCTACATATGGTAAAATATGTTAAAAGAACAAGTGAAATTTGTGTTCCATTCGAAAAGCAGTCTGTTGTTTTGAGGTGGAGAAATATGCTGTTTGTTTTTTTGAAAAATTGGGGGTAAATATCAGGGAGGTTCTGCGCGTTTGCGCGGAACCTCCTTTTTGTTTACCGAAAACCCCCGGCTGTGCCGGGGAGTTCTCAAAAAGCTTTAGCGTTGCATAGGAAATAAAAACT
>NZ_JBBMFA010000052.1:0-32011 GCF_040096265.1 Ruthenibacterium intestinale | reverse complement strand
ATCCACAGCATCCCTTACAGTGTAGCACAGCCCTTGGAGAGGGGCTCTAATAACTACTACTCTATAATACAAGGAGGAGGAAAGTGAAGAAGCTGAAGAAGATTCTACTGATTAATTGGCTCTATTTTGCCAAAGAACTCATCGAAGTGGAGGATATCAATTTCCTGACAGGAAAAAACGGAGCAGGAAAATCCACTGTGATCGATGCGCTTCAAATCGTCCTTCTGGGTGAGACCAACGCCCGGAACTTCAACCAGGCAGCCAATGAGAAGTCTCAGCGGACACTGGACGGATACCTGCGGGCTGATATGGACGAAAATAACCCCAATTCCAGGCGCGGGAAGAATTACTCCACCTTTATTGCCTGTGAATTTTTGGATGATGTGGAGGGTAAGCAATTTGTCAGCGGCGTCATCTTCGACTGTCGGAGCGACGGAAGCCGGCAAGACCGCTTCTTCCTGTATGATGGGGCTTTGCCGGAGGACTGCTTTATACGACAGGGCGAGGCCATTGATATTCCTACTCTTCGTGTATTTTTGAAAGAGTACGGTACGCGGGGAAAACTTTATGATACCCATAAGCAGTACCAGGAAGATCTGCTGGCAAAGTGGAATGTCCATAACGAGCAGGTTATGCGGATGATGAAGAAGGCCATCTCCTTTCGCCCCATTGTAGACATCCAAAAGTTTATTACAGAGAATATCTGCGATATCCCTCAAAAGCCAGATATCGAGGCTATGCAGCAGAATATCTGGGATTACAAGCGCCATGAGCAGCTGGCACAGCGTCAGGAGGAAAAACTGGAGGCTTTGCGGAAAATCGGGAGGCTGTACCAGGATTGGCAGCAAGCCATTGACCGGTGGCACATTCAATTTTTTCTGTCTCTGTGGGCGGAGAAGGAAGCGCAGCAGTTTGCCATCGATCACACAGAACTGGAACTGCGAGATAGTGAAGCTGCCTTGCAGAAGGCAGAGGAGCATATCAAGGTGTTTTCCCAGGAGATCGAGGAAAAAGAGGAACGGCGGCAGGAGTTGGAGCTGGCGGTAAGACAAAGCGATGTTTTTCAGGAGGAGGATAAGCTTCGACAGAAAAAGAAAACGCTGCTGCAGGAACAGGAACGACTGCTGTCGGGCATACAAGCCCTGACGCTGGAAATCAGGCGGGAAACCAGTCGCATCCAACATTTATGCGGGGATATCACTGCTTGGGAGATGGAAGAAGATATAACGCAGGTACAGCAAGCTGCGGAGATGGCAGGAAAGGTATATGCGGCCCTGGAGGATGCAGATTCGCAGCTGTTTGCCCGTCCACTTTCCCTCTTTGAGCAAGCCCAGGCTGCGGTGGCAGAGCTCACCACTGTAATTCGAAATGCCGCCCACAAGGTGGAAGATCGTTTGAGCGTATACAAGGCTGAAGCAGATCAAAAACAAGCCGCATTAGCCAATCTGCGTAAAAACATCAAAGACTATCCTCGGGGTCTGCTCCAGCTACAAAAGCGCCTGAGCATGGAACTGGAACAGAAGATGGGCAAGCCGGTGGAGGTGCCAATCCTGGCTGATGTATTGGAAATGAAGGAAGAGGCCTGGCGTGGTGCAGTGGAGGGCTATCTCAACACCCAGAAGTTTTATCTGCTGGTGGAGCCAGCCTGCTACCCGGAGGCGCAGAAACTCTACGATTTAATCAAGGAGGAGTTCGGTCAAAGCTCTTTTGGCATTGTGGACATCGGTAAACTGCGGGAAAAGGAAAAACTCCAACCCCTGGAGAATAGTTTGGCCCAAAAGGTGGAAACGGAAAATGATCTGGCTCGCAGCTATATTGACTATCTGCTGGGACGGGTGGTGTGCTGCGAGCGAGTGGAGGAGCTCCGCAGCCATAAGACGGCCATCACAGCCGAAGGTATGCTGTATCAAGGGTATGTGACCCGCCCTCTACGCCGTGCGTGGATGGAAGACGCCTTTATTGGTCGCCGCGCCGTAGCCTTGCGGATCCGGAGACTGGAGGCGGAGCTGGAGCGGGCACAGGAGTGCATCCAACATTGGACGCCCATTCTGCAGGTGTTGAAACGGCAGGAAGAACCACTGTTTAACCAGTTTTTCGTACAGAGTACGGTACAGGAAAAACTGAATGATTACCTGCGCAGCCTGGAAATCAAAAAAGAAATTGCGCAAACGGAGGAACAGCTTTCCCAGCTGAATTTGCTTTGGCTGGATGAACAGCGGCAGACCATTGCAAGCCTGATTGGTGAGATCAAGACGCTACGCAACAGGCAGCAAGACACAGTGGATCAGCGGGGGCAACTGAAGGCCCAGATCCGCCAGTTAGAAGAGGAACGCTTGCCGGGTCAGCGTCAAAAGCTCAAGGATTTGGAAAATCGCATTTCCGAGACATTTTCTCAGGAATACCAAGAGCGGACAGGTCTGCCTCGGTATGAGCAGGAGCTTGCCCGTCTGAAACGAGCAGCAGCGGTACATAAGAACTTCAGCGATCAACTGCCTCGCACTATCAATGAGCAGGAACAGACCAGGGAGAAACTGCTTCGGGCAAGGCAGGACTATGCAGAGCAGTTTAAGCCCTGCCCCTTCCGGGTGGATGCTATGGACAACGAAGAATATGAATCAGAGCGACAGGTTTTGGAAGAAAATGAATTGCCAAAATACCGAGAGAAAATCAAGGCCGCCCGGGAAAGTGCTATGGAACAGTTCAAAAACGATTTTTTAAACAAGCTGAAATCCAGCATCGAGCAGGTGGAGAGACAGGTTAAGAATCTCAATAAGGCGCTGAAGCAGGCAAAGTTTGGCACAGACCAGTACCAGTTCAAAATAGACCGCAACCCAGACTACGCTGATTATTATGATATGATTATGGCACCGGAGCTGATGGAAGGGGATGGCGGCTTGTTCACGCTGCCGTTCCAGCAGAAATACGGAAATCTGGTGGAAACTTTGTTCAGCCAAATTGCCATGTCGGATGATACCCAGGTCAATGCCAGGAAGCAGAGCGAGCTTCAGCAAAATATCGAACGATTTACCGACTTTAGAACCTATCTGAAATTTGATTTGGAAACCACAGATCAAAACGGCTCCAGGCAGTTACTTTCCCAGACTTTGAATACCAAGTCCGGCGGTGAGACCCAGACACCCTTCTATATTGCCGTACTGGCTTCTTTTGCGCAGCTATACCAGGTAAACAATTCTTCTACTCTGGCCAGTAACACTGTTCGGCTGGTGGTGTTTGACGAAGCATTCAACAAAATGGACAGTGACCGCATTATAGAAAGCGTCCGTCTCCTGCGGAAAATGGGATTGCAGGCAATTATCTGTACGCCCCCGGACAAGCTGCCAGATATTATGCCTCTGGCGGACCGTACTCACTTGGTGATAAAAGAGAGATATCAAATGCGTGTCAAGGCTTGGGGGAAGGAGATCATGCCGGGATGAAACAAAATATCCTTCTGTCCCATCTGCTGGACAAATATGAAAAAAGTAAGCATCTGACGCAGCCGGGTACCTCCACGCGCCGGGTGATGCTCCGGATTGAAAAACACGAATTTCCGGAGTATGCTTATGAAGATGCACAAATTCGAGACACATGGAACGATGTAGTAAACGATCTGAAAGCCCATGGTCTGATCTCTGCAGAGTGGGTCAGCGGACGCCCGGTTCTTTCTTGTGTGGTACTGAATTTAGAACACCTTGCGGAGTGTTATCAGCTGACAGGCCGCACACATCCCAAAGAACTGGCGCAAACTGTAATAGAGCGTATGACCGCAAGGCTTTCTGGCGTTACGACAGATTGGATCCTGGCGTGGCGAGATGACATCTGCCATCAGGCAAAAGAGAACCTTCGAGTGCCGCCCTACTGCAAGAAGGATCTGGTGCTGCTGGATCAGCTGCTGACTGCATTTGTGGTGTACGATGCTCTGAGTGGGGAATCCATTACCATGCGCGCCTTCAGCGGAAAGTGTTACCAGAACACTAAAACCTTCGAGCGAGAGGTGCGAGATTCGTTCTTGCGGATTGCTTTGTCGTACTGTGCCGGATTGATAGAGGCCTGTGAGCAAAGTGAACTGGGCGAGCGGGAGCAGCTGGCCTATCTGGGTATCTATGCCCGTCCGGAGCTCTATGAGCTTACCGGAAACTGCGTCATCCAAACTGAACAGGGGGAGATCTCCGTGGCCGCTGCGGCTCCGTATGGCCTGGCGCTGCCAAGCTCAGGTGTTGACACCATACAGTCTTTTGACATGAGTGCGATTCGAAAAGTGATTTTTATCGAAAACAAGACCAACTACGATGAATTCGTGTTGTCTGAACTGCGTCCATGGGAACTTGTGGTTTACCACGGTGGCTTTTTAAGTCCACAAAAGTGCAAGTTTTTTAGAAAGATGGCCGCCGCACTGCAAAACCAGACCGAGACCGTTTTTTGGGCAGATATTGATTTAGGCGGATTCCAAATGTTTGAACGCCTGAAGGGCATATTCCCTACGCTGACGCCGATGCGAATGTCTGCCGAAGATGTGACAACGTATCATGGTACCGGACTCGTGCGTTCAGAGCATTACTTGAAGACTGTTCAGACTGCCCTCGCCTGTGATCAGTATCCGATTTTCCATATGGCCATGAAAAAAATATTGGAATACGGCGTTACAATTGAACAGGAAGTATTTTTAACAGAGTAATTAGGAGAGGCCGGTAATCACAATGGAGAGTATTAAGAATGACTGAGGTAGTTGCAGCGCTGATCTGGGATCAGGACAAATTTATGATTTGCCAGCGCCCGGCTCACAAGGCCAGAGGGCTGCCGTGGGAATTTGTGGGCGGCAAGGTAGAGCCAGGCGAAACCAAGGAGCAGGCTCTCATTCGAGAATGTCAGGAGGAACTGGCAGTCACGTTGAATGTGGGCGAGGTGTTTATGGACGTGATTCACGAATACCCCGATCTGACGGTCCATCTGACGCTGTTCCATGCCACCATCCGAGAGGGCACACCCCAGAAACTGGAGCACAATGATATCCACTGGATCATGGTAGATGAGATTGATCAGTATGAATTTTGCCCTGCGGATGTGGAGATTTTGAGGAAGCTAAAGGATGCCTACTAAAACCTATCACAAACTGGTGCGCGATCGCATCCCTGAGATCATCGAAGCGGATGGAAAAACCTGTATCTGTGAAACGCTTTCTGATGAGGACTACATATCCCTTCTGGACCAGAAGCTGAACGAAGAACTGGCGGAATACCAGGAGAGCAAATCCTTGGAAGAACTGGCTGACCTTCTGGAGGTTATGCAGGCTGTCGTAAAGGCCCGCGGCTGGACATTGGGAGAGCTGGAGCAGGTGCGGGCAGACAAGGCCGCCAAACGGGGTGGATTTGAAAAGAAAATCTTGCTAAGGGAAGTAAAGGAGGGTTGCTGAATGGATATTGCAAGAGCAAAAGAGTTATTGTCTGCTTTGGCTGACGGCATTGATCCGTTTACCGGAGAACTTTTACCTCAAAACCATGTATGCAATCAGCCTGAAATGATTCGAGCTTTTCATGAAGTTTTGAATGTGATTCCTTCTCCCAAGAAAAAAAGTCTGCCTCGGAATGCTGGAAAACCATGGACGGAGATTGAGGAAGAAAAGTTGCTTGACGAATTTGACTCAGGAATGACGACTTCTGCAATTGCTAAGGAGCACGGCAGAAGCAGAGGAGCCATTGAATCCAGATTAGTGGCTCTTGGGAAGATTTCAGATACATACCTTGACAGGAAACCGAGGTGACCTCTATGCCAACCTACCGCTCCGCCTCCGGCAGCAGTGCCGAAGATCTGTTCATCGAACTATTCTCCGACATCTTCGGTGCCGAAAAGGCCGGCTATCTCTACTCCCAATACCCCTTCTCCGACATCTACCAGAACAGCCGGTTTGCTGACTTTCTGATTGAAAACGGCGGACGGAAGGTGGCTAGCGGAGTATTTCAGCATACCTGATGTGCTCTAAAATAGCAAGCGATCTTTGCCATTTGTAATGAGATTGTTATACAAGAGTCTACGATCGGAACATCCTCGGTGCCGTCCGTATATCAGCCAGCGATTGCTGTGCTGTGCCCTCTGGGGTGCTCACACCAAGACAAAAAGAAGGAGATGATCAGCTGTGACGCAGTCGGTTCCATTGGACAAACGCAGTAAGAAAGCCCAGCGGGAATACCACGCGAAACAGCGTGGCTCCTGGCACGGGGTCAACCCTATCACCCGAACCGTACAGAGCAGGAAGACTTATGACAGAGCAAGAGTTAAACAAGCGGATCGCCGAGATCTTGGGATCTACTAAAAACGAGCCCGGATGCGGTCGACGTTCCGGCCGCCAATATCGCCGTACCCAATGTGTCAGGCACTCAGACCATCTTCTGTTTTTGATTCAGCACAGCAGGTATGCACCAAACATGGGGTATATCATGGGAGACTATGAGGGATTAAGAACATTACTTCATTCTGGACTGCACATTCAGTATATGAAGTCCAGCGATCGTCAACAGTACCTGAAGCGAAGATCCAATCGAAAAGTCCGTAAGTATTTCGGCCTATCGAAGAAGGGCAACCAGTATCGCAAAGTGTTTGAATACTGGTGGACGCTCTATTAAATTTAAGATTGGTCAAAGATCGACTCATAGCAGGAAAAATTCTGCTTCACGACCTACGCAGCGTAGACATACAATCAGGAGTGGCCGACAACGGCACCGATAGAAACGGAGAAAATGCGGAAGTTTCCCCGTTAGGGATGGGTTAGGGATTTGGCGGTTTCGGCGGCTGGGCTCACTCATCCCCCGACCGCTGTTCCACCACTGAAACCGCCGCAAAACAGCAATCTCCAAACCACAAAAATCAAACTTAAAATGCAGAAAAACCGCCTGTTTAGGCGGTTTTTCTGCAAAATTTGGTCGGAGTGCGGGGACTCGAACCCCGGGCCTCCTGCTCCCAAAGCAGGCGCGCTACCAACTGCGCAACACCCCGATATGAAGTTGTGGGACTGCCCGGGCGTATCCTCCCAAAGCAGGCGCGCTACCAGCTGCGCTACACCCGGTTATGACTTTTTCTCAATGGAAATCAGAAACGTGTTTTTGGAAGAGCACTGCCCAATGAATAAGGTCGGGGCATGCGCAATACGGACGGTTTGCAAAGTACAGGCGTCCATTAAATGAAACATTTTATATTATACGTCAACCATTTGAGACAAGTCAAGAAAAACCTTGACGAAACCAGCGCCGCGCCGTACAATAAAATATACTATATAGTAAGGGACAGGTGTGAGCAATGAACAACCGCGATAAAACCATGGATCAAATCATTGCCCTTTGCAAAAACAGGGGCTTTGTTTTTCCCGGCAGCGAAATTTACGGCGGTCTCGCCAACTCCTGGGATTACGGCCCTCTGGGAGTGGAATTTAAAAACAACGTGAAAAAAGCCTGGCTGAAAAAATTCGTCCAGGAGTCTCCTTATAATGTGGGCCTGGATGCGGCCATTATCATGAATCCCCAAACGTGGGTGACCACCGGCCATGTGGCCGGGTTCTCGGATCCGTTGCTGGACTGCAAAAGCTGCAAAGCCCGCCATCGTGCGGACAAGCTGATTGGCGATGTGCATCCGGAAGTGAATGTGGACGCCATGAGCTTTGACGAGATGGATGCGTTCATTGCGGAGCACGAAGATGTGGTCTGCCCGGTGTGCGGAAAGCATGATTTTACGCCCATCCGAAAATTCAACCTGATGTTTAAAACAGCCATCGGCGTAACGGAAGACTCTTCTTCCACATGCTATCTGCGTCCGGAGACGGCGCAGGGCATCTTTGTGAACTTTGCCAATATTCAGCGCAGCACCCGCAAAAAGCTGCCCTTCGGTGTATGCCAGGTGGGTAAGGCGTTCCGCAACGAAATCACACCGGGCAACTTCACCTTCCGTACGCGGGAGTTCGAGCAGATGGAGTGCGAATTCTTCTGCAAGCCCGGTACCGATTTGGAATGGTTTGCCTACTGGAAGGACTACTGCAAAAACTGGCTCTTGAATTTGGGCATCAAAGAGGAGAACCTGCGGCTGCGCGACCATGAACCGGCGGAGCTGGCGTTCTATTCCCGCGCGACTACGGACATTGAGTACGCCTTCCCGTTTACCGACTGGGGCGAATTGTGGGGTATTGCGGACCGCACGGATTACGACCTGGGCCGCCATCAGGAGGCTTCCGGCAAGAGCCTGGAATACTTCGATCCGGAGACCAACGAGCACTACATTCCTTATGTCATTGAGCCGTCTTTGGGTGCGGACCGTGTGGCACTGGCTTTCCTGTGCGAAGCGTACGATGAAGAGCATTTGACGGATGCCAAAGGCAAGGAAGATGTGCGTGTGGTTTTGCGCCTGCATCCCTATCTGGCACCGTTTAAAGCGGCAGTTCTGCCTTTGTCCAAAAAGCTGGGCGGAAAGGCAATGGAAATCCGCAACGAGCTGTGCAAATACTTCATGGTGGATTACGATGAGACGGGTTCCATCGGCAAGCGCTATCGCCGTCAGGACGAGATTGGCACACCGCTGTGCATCACCGTGGACTTTGATACGGTGGGTGACGAGGAGAAAGGAATTGCTCCGGACAATTGCGTGACGGTGCGCGACCGCGATACCATGGAGCAGGTTCGCATTCCCATCAGCGAATTGAAAGCTTATATCGAGAAAAAAGTGGAATTTTAAAAAAGTAGACCGGAAGTTTCTTCCGGCCTGCTTTTTTATTTTTTTAGGAATGAGAAGAGACGGTCTCCCGCACGGCGCGATAGCTGACGGGAACCCGGACAACGCGGCTGACAGGCTGCCAGATCAACAACGCGATGCCGTAATCCACCATGCTGTGAACCACAGTGCCGACCCCCACAAGACCGAGAACGGTGGAAACAAAGCTGCCGTCCATTGTGGCACCGCCAAACCAGAACAACGTGACCACGACGGCTTCCAGCGCGCCGTGCACAATGCCCAGAATCAGGCCATAGGCTCCCATGCGAACCGGCGAACGCATGACCTGCGGCTGCTTTGCAACCCAGTATGCGCCCAGCAGCACAAATACAATTTGCGAGGCTGCACGAAGCACGACTACCGGTGCGAAGCCAGCCAGCAGAAATCCCAGCGTTGTACCCAGTTCCACCGCCGCTGCAACCGTGGGGGAAATAAACATGGCCAAAAAGAGAGCGACATGGCTGGCCAGTGTAAAACTCATGGGCCCCAGCTGGATGCGTACGGGCGAGATCATGGGTACCAGAATGCCCAGTGCGCACAAAAGTGCGGCAATACACATTTTTTGAATCCGTTCATTTGAATGCATTTTTGATTGCTTCCTCTCCAGTTATGATATGTGTCATGACACATATCATAACTGGATTTTCTTTTTCCGTCAAGAGAGTTTTAAAAAAGTGCTTGACATCTTTGCAAAATGCTGTATTATTGTATTAAGCTCTTAATGCAATAATACAAAAGGAGGCGAGGGGATGACGTGGAATATCCAGCCGGACCGGCCGGTGTATCTTCAGCTGATTGAGCAGTTGGAGCTGGCGTTGGTCATTGGCGAGTACCCGCCCGGTACGCGGATGCCTGCTGTGCGTGAACTGGCAGCCCAGGCGGGCGTCAACCCGAATACCATGCAGAGAGCGTTGCAGGAACTGGAATCGAGAAGTTTGGTGCTCACCCAGCGTACTGCGGGACGCACAGTGACTCAGGATGCAGGAATGCTGGCACAGCTTCGTGGAAAAATGGCGCAGACGCAAGTGAATGATTTTTGGGAGAGTATGAAAAAACTGGGGCTGTCGGCGCAGGAGATTGTCGAACTGATTCGCCGGCAGGCAGAGGAGGAATGAAGAATGACTTATGCTTTGGAGTGCGAGGCGTTGAATAAGCGATATGGTACCCGCAGCGCCTTGACGAACCTGACGGTGCACTTTGAACAGGGGCGCATAATCGGACTTTTGGGGCCCAATGGGTCAGGAAAAACGACGCTTTTGAAGCTGGCGGCCGGGCTGCTGGTGCCGAGCGGAGGAAGCATTCGTGTGGTTGGGCATGAGCCGGGGGCGGAGACAAAGGGAATGGTGGCATATCTGCCGGATCGCATGGCGCTTCCGGCCTATATGCGCACAGCTGATGTCATGGACTTTTATCGGGACTTTTTTGCGGATTTTGATACCGAGAAAGCAAAGAGCATGCTGGCAGATCTGGGGATTGGCCCCAAAGATAAGATTGGGGCCATGAGCAAAGGAACACGGGAAAAGCTGCAGCTGGTTCTGACCATGAGCCGTGCAGCAAAACTGTATCTGCTGGATGAGCCCATCGGCGGGGTAGACCCGGCCGCACGGGAGTATATTTTGAACACGATTATTCGCAATTACAGCGAAGACGCCACGCTGATTCTGTCCACCCATCTGATTGAAGACATTGAGAAAATTTTGGATGACGTGGTGTTTTTGCAAAATGGCCAGGTAAGCATTGCGCAAAGTGTGGACAGTGTGCGGGAAGAGTACGGCAAAAGTGTGGACGCGGTTTTCAGGGAGGTATTTCGATGCTGAGTAAATTGATTTCGCATGAAGCCAAACGGATGGGGCGGCTTCTGCTGCCGGTGTTTGGCGCGCTGCTGATTTTGTCGGGAGTCACCAGATGTATGGAAGCGGCATGCCTGGCCTGGCAGGGCAAAACGCCTCTTTGGCTGTCCATTCCCACCGTGTTTTTGCTGATTGGCGCGCTGTTGTGCGCCATGGTTTTGCCTGCGTCGTCGTTTTTGTTGTCGGCGCTTCATTTTTACCGGATGACAGGCGAGGAGGGCTATCTGCTGTTCTCCGTTCCGGCCACCATTCCGCAGCAGATCTGGGCCAAGCTTCTGTCCGCCCTTGTGTGGGCGATTGCGGCGCTTGGGATATTGGTGGGCTGCGTTTGGGCGTTGGTGTTGCAGCCCTTCGATATGATGGACCAGGTTCGGGGAAACATGGCACCGGACTGGACCGGCACCTGGCTGGGATTTTACCTGTTCCTGTTGGCGGTGCTGGTGGTGCTGGCGCTTGCAGGCAGCTTTTTGTACGTTTATCTGTGCTGTGCCGTCGGGATGCAGTTCGGCGCCAACCGGCTGCTGGCCACGCTGGTGGTTTACTTCGGCCTGCCGGTGGTGCTGCAGATTGTCGCCTTGTTCGCCGTTTTGCTCGCCGGCGTGGCCCTGGCTGCCGCAGGAGTGTTCGAGACACTGGTCACGATGCCGCCCACCATTGTTTACGCGGCATTTTTGGGGATTCTTACCATTGTCACATTGTTGTGGGATGTGGTATGCTATGCTGTAACCAATCATCTTTTGGCAAAACGATTGAACCTTACCTGAAGAGAGGAGAGGCAAAAGTGGAAACACGGCAGTATGTATGCCCCAAATGTGGATGCACCAGTTACGAGAGCGATCAGTTTCAGGCGACAGGCGGAAACTTCGCGAAGCTGTTTGACATTCAGAACAAAAAGTTTTATACGGTTAGTTGTACAAATTGTGGATACACCGAATTGTATAAATCTATGAACGATGCGGGAATGGATGTGCTGGATTTCCTGATCGGCGGCTGATTTTCCCAAAAAGCACAAAGCCTCATGGCGGGCATGGAACCGCCGTGAGGTTTTTCTGCGTTTGGACGCTGAAATGAAACATTTTTGATACATTCAGCCGTTATGCTGTTGAAGAGAATGGAAAAGGAGCGACATGCGATGAACCGTATTTTGATTGTGGAGGATGAAGTGGCCATTGCCAGGCTGATTGAAATGAGCCTGATGCGCGCGGGATATCAGTGCGAGATGGTGCATGACGGTTTGCAGGCTGCGGACAAAATCGAACAAACGGACTACGATCTGGTGCTGCTGGACATTATGCTTCCGGGGCTGGATGGATATGAGCTGCTGGAGTATCTGCGCCCCATGGATACATCGGTGATTTTCATCACGGCAAAAGGAACGCTGGGCGACCGTGTAAAGGGCCTGAACCTGGGCGCAGATGACTACATTGTAAAACCGTTTGAGGTGGAGGAGCTGATCGCGCGTGTGGAAAGTGTTTTGCGCCGGGCCGGAAAGGGCGGCGCGAAACTGCAGGCCTTTGATGTCATCATGGATACGGTGGCCCGTTCGGTCAAACAGAACGGCCTGGGTGTGGCGCTGACACCCCGGGAATTCGATCTGCTGGAGCAGCTGATGCGCAACCGGGGCGCTGCTCTGTACCGCGACGTGCTGTTCAACCGCGTGTGGGGCGGTGAGATGGACAGCGATACCCGCACCCTGGATCTGCATATTCAGCGCCTGCGCAAGAAGCTGAACTGGCACAACCACATCAAAACGGTTTATAAGGTAGGGTACATGTTGGAAAAGGAGTAACTGCATGAAGTTTGCGCAAAAGCTCAGCTGTACCATCATTCTTCTGGTGGCGGCATCCTTCTCTGTGGGCGGATTTCTGTTGGTTTGGGGGAATTTCAACGATTCTCTGGACGAGGCGGAAGCCCAGGCGGAACGCTGGCACTTGATGCAGTGCTATGCCATGGAGAGTGAAGTTCTTACGCGGATGGCGCAGGGAACAGAGATCACCGACGAAAACATGCGCAGCTATATGGAATCTTTGCCGGCTTATGAAAGTGAAAGCCTGGCCACAATGAATTTTATTCGCCTGATGACCGATGAGAGCGAGGTGTATTCAGCTTTTACATCCGATACCTGGGCTGATTGGTTCCCTTTGCGCGGAGGCGATACGGCCTACGAACTTCGGCAGGCGGACGACCGCTGTTACCTTCTGCTGCAGAATCAGGTCAATACGCCGGTCAAAACATATTACATGCAGAGCGTTAACGATGTGACCAGCGTGTTTGACGCGCGCGATCAGCAGTTGTGGAGACTGTGGCAGATGGAAGCCGTTACGCTGGTACTGTGTGCGGGAGCGGCTGTGGTGTTGAGCAACCGTTTGACAAAGCCGTTGAAAACATTGAGCGAGGCCAGTACCCGCATCGCCCAGGGAGAGTATGATGTTCGGACGGAGCTGGATACCGGAGACGAGGTCGGCCTGGTGAGCCGCAACTTTGACGCGATGGCCGAGGCGGTGCAGAAAAATGTGGACGAACTGGCGCTGTCTGTGCGGCAGCGGGAAGATTTTATGGGGGCGTTTTCCCATGAGTTGAAAACTCCCATGACCGCCATCATCGGTTATGCGGATACTTTGCGCAGCATGCAGGTCAGCCCGGAGCAGCAGCGCATGGCCGCGGGTTACATTTTCTCCGAAGCCAAGCGGGTGGAATCCCTGAGCCGGAAATTGCTGATGCTGATGGGGCTCTCAGAGCAGAAAGCCGAGCTGGAACCGGTGCCGCTGGAACAAATTTTTCGAGCGGTGTATGTGGCGCTGGCGCCCGTCAGCAGCCGGATCAAGCTGTGCTTTCAGAAATCGCCGGGTGTGGTGGTGCTGGCAGATAAGGACTTGCTGACAGATCTGGTGTACAATCTGATGCACAATGCTCTCAAGGCGGAACCGAAGGATCAGAGGATCTACGCTTTGTGGAGACAGGAGAAAAATCGGATTTGCGTTACGGTGGCTGACAAGGGACGCGGCATTCCGGCGGATCAGCTGGGTCGGATCACCGAACCGTTTTATATGGTGGACAAGTCCCGCGCGCGCCGGCAGGGCGGCAGCGGCATGGGGCTTGCGCTGTGCAGCGAAATTGCACGGCTGCATGGAACCACACTGACCTTTGAAAGCAAAGAGGGCAAGGGAACCAGCGTCAGCTTTTGGCTGGAGCTGCAGACAAGCGAGGGGGCGGACGGCAAATGAAACGAAAAACCTGGCTGCGGCGGCATCCCCGCTGTGCGGTGCTGGCCACAGGCGCTCTGGCGCTGCTCATCAGCGCACTGCCGCTGGCGGCGCTGCACATGGCGGATGTACCGCTGTTTACCCGTTCCCACAGCCGGTCCTGGCGAAGTGTGCAAAGCGTTCAGGTGAGTGGGGAAGACCTGTACCTGGTGCAGACACTTCGGGAGAGAAACCGGCAGGACTTTTACTGGCAGAGCGGGGAAATCGAGATCCTGGATGAAGGGTTCACCATGCTGAACGGCTACATCGAGGATCTGGCGGAGGCAGGTGTGCTGGATGCCGAATGGTTGGACATGACATCGATTCCCGCGGAGCTGGAAGAATATCTGCTCCTGCAGGAACACTATCTCACATGCTCTTATATGCGGGATTCTGCTGGCTTTCTCACCCTGAATGTCTGGGAGAAAGATTCGAACGGGGTAGAGTATGCTCATTGGGAACAAATCACACTGGAGAGTACAACGGGCAAGGTTACCAGCTTCTATCTGACAATCCCGCAGGTGGAATTCGACCCGGAGGAGCGGCTGCGGTGCTATGTTGATTATTTGGGGCTCTCCGGTCTGGATGACTGGCAAATGTGGCCGGACGAAGAGGGGCAGGGCGATATGGTGACGCTGTATTCCAAAAAGGCAAAGGCCTATGTGACAATGTATTCCATCGTAGGCATTGTGCCGGAAGGGATTCAGATTGCGGGAGGCCTGTATCCGGAGTCGGAATAAGGGCGCCGCAGATGCGCAAAGGTTTGACGGGCGGATTTCCGCCCGTTTTTTTCACCGGTTTTACATTGCCAAGGCGGCCGCAAGTGTAGTATAATCATTTTATATATTGTATTATGGAGGCATCTGCGTGCATTATCTTGACAACGCCGCTACAACACGTGTGGCGGACGCGGTGGCCGACGCTGCCTGTGCGGTGTTAAAACAACATTTTGCCAATCCTTCTTCGCTTTACGCGCCCGGTGCGCGCAGCGAAATGGTGATCGACGAAGCGCGGCAGATCGTGGCCGATTCACTGGGAGCAAAGCCCGGCGAAATTTACTTTACCGCCAGCGGCACCGAGGCAGACAACATTGCGGTGTTCGGCGCCTGCAAAGCGCGCCGCGCTTGGGCCGATCATGTGGTCGTCACCGGGTACGAGCACCCTGCGGTGCAGAATGCGGTGGCCGCGCTGGAACAGGATGGCTGGCGCGTCACCGTGGTGGCGCCTGACCGGGACGGTCATGTGCATCCGGAAGAACTTGTGAATGCAGTTTGCGCCAGGACCGCGCTGGTAACGGCCATGCATGTGAACAACGAAGTGGGTTCCGTACTGGATGTAGCGGCTCTTGCCAAGGCGGTCAAGGCGAAAAATAATCGGACGGCGGTGCATGTGGACGGGGTTCAGGCGTGGTGCAAGCTTCCCATCCGGCTGAATGCAACGCAGATCGACAGCTATGCGGTATCCGGCCATAAAATCCATGCGCCCAAGGGCGTGGGGGCTCTGTACCTGCGTAAAGGATACCATGTGGAGAAATTTTTGTACGGCGGCCATCAGGAGCAGGGGCTGCGCCCGGGAACGGAAAACACGGCCTTTATCGCGGCTTTGGGCTGCGCGGTGGAGCAAATGCAGGCCGACCGGCAGCGCCGGGCACGGGTTGAAGCACTGGCCGCCCGTTTGTGGCAGGGGCTGGCGGAGATTCCGGGAATTGTGCGCAACAGCCCTGCGGACGCAATGCCCGATGTGTGCAATTTCTCCGTGGAGAACATCAAAAGTGAGACGATGCTGCACTATCTGGAGGCAAGAGACATCTATGTCTCCAGCGGTTCTGCCTGCTCCAAGGGCGAGGCAAGCCACACGCTGCAGGCCATGGGTCTGCCCCGCGACCGGGTAGATACTGCGGTGCGCGTATCCTTCTGCGGGGAAAATACCCCCGAAGACGTGGACGCCCTGCTGGCAGCTTTGCGCTGCGGCGTCGCGGAAATTGCGAAAATCAGACGGTGAGGGAAGATTCCGATGAGAGAGATTATTCTGGCCAATCAGGGTGAGATGGCCCTGAAAGGGCTGAACCGCGCTACGTTTGAGAGCGTTTTGATGAAGACCATGCGCCGCCGCCTTTCAACGGTGGGCGAGTTTAAAGTGTACCGGGCCCAATCCACCATGTATGCGGAACCGGTGGACGGAAATCAGGACATGGATGCGGCGTTTGACCGTGTTTCCAAAATTTTCGGTATTGCCACTCTTTCCCGGGCGGCGGTTTGCGAAAAAGATTTTGAGGTGATCAAGCAGACGGCTGTGACGTATCTGCGGGATACCCTGCGCAATACCAAAACCTTTAAGGTCAGCGCCAAGCGGTCGGACAAGTCCTTCCCCATGAACAGCATGGAACTTGGCCGGGAGCTGGGTGCTGCGCTGCTGAGCGCCTATCCGCATCTGCGGGTGGACGTGCACAATCCGCAGGTCAATGTAATGGTGGAAATTCGGGATTATGCTGCCTACGTGCACGGCGGAAAGCATCCCGGCGCGGGCGGTCTGCCGGTGTCCACCTCCGGTAAGGCGGCGCTGATGCTGTCCGGCGGCATCGACAGCCCGGTGGCCGGTTATATGATGGCAAAGCGGGGCCTTTCGCTGATTTGTGTGCATTTTGCCAGCCCGCCGTATACCAGCGAGCGCGCACGCCTGAAGGTGATGAAACTGGCCAAGGAGCTGACGCCCTGGACCGGAAACCTGAACGTATATGTGGTGCCCTACACCAAGCCGCAGGAGTATATCCGCGACCATGCGCCGGCGGACCTGTTTACGGTGCTCATGCGCCGCAGTATGCTGCGCATTGCCAATATTTTGTGCAAGCAGGAGGACGCCAAGGCCATCATCACCGGTGAGAGCCTGGCTCAGGTGGCCAGCCAGACGCTGATGGCGCTGGCCTGCACCGATGCCGCACAGGATCTGCCGGTCCTGCGGCCCTGCATCGGAATGGATAAAACGGAGATCACCCATATCTCCCATCAGATCGGCACCTATGAAACCAGCATCCAGCCCTATGAGGATTGCTGCACCATTTTTACACCGCCTCATCCCAAAACGAAGCCGACTCTGGCGGAGATCGAGGCGGCCGAGGCGGCCATGCCCGATTTGCTGCAACTGGAGCGTGAGGCCGCGCAGCAGACGCCGCTGGAGCGCGTGAATTTATAAACGAGAGAAGGCTTTGCTTTGAAAGCGGAGATCATTGCCGTGGGCACCGAGTTGCTGCTCGGAGATATTTTGAATACGAACGCGCAGTTTTTAAGCCGTGAATTGGCAGCGCTGGGAATTACCGTGCACTATCAGACCGTGGTGGGCGACAATGCGGCCCGCCTGGAGAGCGTGGTCCGCCAGGCGCGTGAGCGCAGTGACCTTTTGGTCTTTTCCGGCGGGCTGGGCCCCACGGAAGACGATTTGACCAAACAGACCGTGGCCCGCGCTTACGGGGATGAATTGCGGTTTGACGAAGAGGAATTGGCAAAGATCCAGCACTTTTTCAGCGCTTGGGGCCGCACCATGCCCCAGAACAACCGGCGGCAGGCCTATGTGCCGGTTCATGGCCGCAAAATTGAAAACCACAATGGCACTGCTCCGGGCATGATTTTTGAGGACACTCGGGAAAAGGGAAAATACGCAGTGCTTTTGCCGGGTCCGCCCAAAGAATTGCAGCCCATGTTTTTGGAAACCGTACGTCCCTGGCTGGCGGGCATGAGCGATTGTGTGCTTCATTCCCTGACGCTGCGTGTCATGGGGATCGGGGAAAGCCATCTTCAGGAAAAAATCGGCTCCCTTTTGGAAAATGAAAACCCCACTGCGGCGCTGTACGCGAAAACATCGGAAGTGGTGGTGCGCATTACAGCTCGGGCGCAGGACCTGCAGACGGCCGAAGAGATGTGCCGCAATTATGCCGCGTTGTTTTACGATGCGCTGGGCGATCACATTTATACGCAGACAGAAGATTCACTGGAAGAGACCGTGGTGCATACCCTGATGGAGAAGGGGAAAACCGTGGCCACGGCCGAGAGCTGCACCGGCGGGCTGCTGTCCGCGCGGCTTACCTCTGTGCCGGGCTCCAGCGAAGTGTTTCAATATGGTGCCTGCACATACGCCAACGAAGTGAAGGAGCGGGTTTTGGGTGTAAAACACGAAACCCTGGAACAGTTTGGCGCAGTTTCGCCGCAAGTGGCGGCGGAGATGGCCGAGGGAGTTCGCCGTGCGGCCGGCGCGGATTTTGGCGTTGGTATTACAGGCATTGCGGGTCCGGGGGGCGGAACGCCCGAAAAACCGGTGGGCCTGGTGTATGTGGCGGCTGCCGGGGAAACCTTCACCTATGTGCAGAAGCTGGTGGTCACCGGGCGCACGCGCGAAATGGTTCGCCTGTCTTCCACGCAGCATGCGCTGGATATGATCCGCCGCCTGGCGCTGGATCTTGCACAGCCGGGCTGCCGGGCCTTTGCAGCCGGAACCCCGGCAAATTTCACCGGCGACACCCCGGTGAAGGATGTTTGAAGAAAAAGGAGGACTCCAACGGATGCAGATGGAAAAAAATGTGGAAAAGCAGTTGATCGTGCGCACATTCGAACCGGATATGGGACAGTTAAAAGCTTTGGCCAAACAGATTGTATCCATGCCCAATGTGACGTTGAATCTGTACGGGCAGGCCGGCGAGGTGCTCATTGTGATCACAGCCCGCGCCATTGCGCCCGCAGCGGCCACCGAGTTGACAGAGACGCTTGCCGATCGGTTTGAACAGGTGCTGGGAGATTCCGTCTATGGCCGCGGTAAGGGGAGCCTTGCCTATTTCACCGCCGGTGAGATGATCGAGAACGAGACAAGTGTCGTGGCGTCCGACTCTGCAACCGGTGCGCTGCTGTCAGAGGAGTTCTCACATACAAAACGCGGCAACAGCGTGTTTGACTTTGGCGATGTCAGCTACAATGATTCCCGTGTGATGGGAAAAATCAAGGCGGCTGCCTCACGCAATTACGAAAAGGGGAACGTGTACCAGATGGCGGCTGCCCGTGCGGTTGCCGCTGCCAAGTGCTCCCGTGCGGAGTTCGGCGTTTCCGTCACCGGCGGCAACGACGGCCGGCCGCTCTATCTGGCGGTGGCACATAAGGGTTATGTGTATATGCGCAGCTTCAAACCTGCGCCCGATGCGGCAAAGCGTGCGGCTTTGGCTTCGCTGGATATCATTCGCCGTCTGTCGCTGAAAGCTCCGCTGGAGGAAGTGCGGATGTTCAAGGCAAATACGGATTTCGAGTGGGATGAACCGTTGACTCGGCGCCGTTCCAACAAGGTGCTGGGCCCGGTGATCGTTTTGATCGTGCTGCTGCTGGCATTGGCCGGCACCTGCTGGTACCTCTTTACGCATTTCAGCCTGGGCGGTGCAGATGGGGACGCCATGGCTGTGGACAATTCCACTTCTGTGAGCCAGAGCGTTTCTGAGACGGAGTCTGTTTCGGTGCCGACGGATGACAGCGCCTCTGTGACGCAGAGCACTTCTTCTTCGGCGGCCACGGCACCGTCCGGCCAGACGGACGCGGATGGAAAGGTTCGCCCGTTTGCTTAACATGGATTTTTACAAGGCGCGGTTTGCGCGCCGGTGAGGAGAGCGAGCACATGAAACCTGTGATTGGAATTGTGACGGGCCAGATGGGCGGTGAAGTGCCGAGATTCGCGGTTCCCTGCGCCTATGTGCGTGCGGTGGAACGGGCGGGCGGCCTCGCCCTTCAGCTGCCGGTATCGGCTGCCACAGATGGCGAGGTGCTGCAGCAGTGGCTGTCCCTTTGCGGCGGGTTCCTGCTGGCGGGCGGTGGTGATGTGGCCCCGGCTTACTATGGTCAGAGCCCCATCCCGCAAATCGGCCCCACCAGCCGTCTGCGCGACAACGTGGAACTGTCGCTTTGCCGGGCGGCACAGCGGGCGGGAAAACCGGTGCTGGGAATTTGCCGGGGCATTCAAGTTTTGAATGTGGCCTTTGGCGGAACACTCTGGCAGGACATTCCTGTTCAGTGCCGGGGGGCAATCTGTCACGCTCAAAGCCCGGAAAACCGGGGCGAGTTGTTCCACAGCATTGGCATCGCACCGGGCAGCGTGCTGGCGGGCGTGATGGGAAGTACGCGGCAGGAGTGCAATTCCTTTCATCATCAGGCGGTGAGAGATGTGGCTTCCGGCTTTTTGGCGGTGGCCCATGCGCCGGATGGTGTGATCGAGGCAGTGGAGGACACCCGCGGCCTGATGCTGGGGGTGCAATGGCACGCCGAAGAGCTGGAGGCGCAGTTCCCGTCCCATGCGGCGCTGTTTCAGTGGCTCGTGGAAAAAGCAAAATCCGAGGCAATGTAAAAAAGAAGCGGCACAGCAAGCGCTGTGCCGCTTCTTTTTATTCTGCTGTTTTCTTTACGCCGGAGATCACATACAAATCAGGCGTATCTGCCAGAATATCCACCTCGAAAAACTTCTGCCAGACAGCGGCTTCCTGCACAGCCGGGCGCAGATGGGTGGAAACCCGCTGTACCTGCGGGCTGTGATGCCGCTGGTCGATGGTAAGGCGGCTTTCACTGTGGGCGACCATAAAGCGGCCGCCGGGCGCCAGGCATTCCCAAACCTTTCGCGCAAGGGCCTCTTTGTCTGCAAAATGGGGATAAGCGCTGTAAAGAAAGGCGGTGTCAAAGCCGGTCTGCGAAAAATCAAGAACATCGGCTGCGACCAGTTCCACGCAGGAAAGCGGGTATTTCTGCCGGGCAACGGCAATCATCTGATCTGATACGTCCACACCCACCAGACGGCTCGGTTGTCGCTGTAAAAGCGTGTCAAACAGCGCGCCTGTGCCGCAGGCGATGTCCAGTATTTTCTGCCCGGGCCGGACGCCGGCCAGCGTGACCAAAGCTGCCAGCTTTTCAGGGTCGTGATGGCACATCTGATCCCATTGCGCTGCGCGAGCGTCAAAATATTCCTTTACCTGCTGAATCCCATCCATGAGAACTGCTCCTTTTACAAATTTATGCGGCTGCCCGCGGCCCGTTGATGGCACCGGATTTCTGAAGTGCAATGACCAAAACAGGGACAGCCACCAGCTGCAGAATGATGCCGGGCAATGCCGTTACAAAAGAGGCGGCTACAAAAGCGCTCAGTCCGTACGCCTTTCCGGCGATTCCCATGAAAAACGCGTTGGCCAGACCGGACACAACGCGGCCGCCCAGCATGGCGCCGATCAGGGAAGGATAAAGCGGCGCGCGGAAGTGATGATACAGAAGACCGGTGAGAACGCCATAGGCACACAATTCCAGCATCATTGCGGGCGCAGTGGGGAAAAGCGGCGGCATGCCGGTCAGAAGCGAGGATACCAGCGGTACCAGCAGCCCGCAGGCTCCGCCATACTGCCATCCACACACCAGTCCGCAGATCAAAACAGGAATGTGCATGGGAAGAAATACCGTGCCGGCGCCGATCATGTGGAAGGCACTGGGCAGCACAAGGCCCAGCGCGAAGCAAAGAGCCGCGAGAATCATCGTTTTGGTTTTTGTCATTGTCTGTTCCTCCTGAATGTGTGCAAAACAAAAGGGCCCGGAAACACTTCTCCCGCTTCATGCGGAAAAGCCTTCCTGGCCCTTGTTTTCAATCTGATCATTCGTTCAGCTGCCTTCATGGCGGCTGGTTTTTCTTATTATATCATGTATTTTTTTGTTTGGCAACCATTGGCTGCGAAGGACAAGTAAAAGGATTTCACCAGGAACGCGTGCACAAAGACAAAGGTTGTGGTATGATAGAGACAGTTCGGGGAGAAGGGAAGCGGCAGAAATGATTGGTTGGATAATTCTGGCGGCAGTGCTTGTGTGGGTGGCGATTCTGTTGATTCGCGCGGCAGCCTGCAAGCCGGTGGAGCCGGATTACGGGCCGGACATTGCGGTGGATGTGGACGGCGAAGCGGTGACCGAACGCTTGGCGCAGCTGGTGCGCATTCCCACCGTGTCCAATTATGATGAATCGAAAGTGGATTTTTCGCAGTTTGAACAGTTCCGTGCAGAACTGAAGCGCCTGTATCCTCAGGTGCATCAAACGTGTCCGCCTGTGCTGTGCGGAAACACGGGGCTTTTGTTTCATTGGAAAGGTTCCTCTGACGCAGAGCCAACGGTTCTGATGGCGCATTATGATGTGGTGCCGGTAAACGAAGAGGCCTGGCAGCATCCGCCTTTCTGCGGTCAGGTGTTTGATGGAGAACTTTGGGGTCGCGGCACGCTGGATACAAAAATTACGCTGGTGGGCATTCTGGAAGCGGCGGAGCAGTTGCTTCAAAAAGGGTTTGTTCCGAAAAATGACATCTGGATGGCGTTCGGCGGAGACGAAGAGGTGTCCGGCCACGGCGCAACCGACATCATCGCTTACCTGAAGGAAAAAGGCGTTAAACCCGCCATGGTGGTGGATGAAGGCGGCGCGGTGGTGGAAGGCGTCTTCCCCGGGGTGACCCGTCCCATCGCAGTGGTGGGCATCGGTGAAAAGGGAATGATGAACGTGGAACTTCGTGCCGTCAGCGAAGGAGGCCACGCAAGTCATCCTACCCGCCCGTCGGCCGTGGGGTCCATGTGCCGCGCAGTGGCGCGGCTGGAGACGCACCCCATGAAGGCTGTGATGACGGCGCCGGTGTACGGTTTGTTCCGAACCATTGCGCCGCATGCGCCCTTTGCCCTGCGCGTCGTGCTGGCGAATTTGTGGTGCTTCGGCGGGTTGATCCGCTTGCTGGCAGAAAAGCTGGGCGGCGAGGTGAACGCCATGATGCGGACCACCTTTGCCTTCACCATGGCCCGTGGGTCCAAGCAGATCAATGTGATGCCCAACGAGGCGGTGGCGGGCGTCAATGTTCGGCTGGTCAATGTTGATACGCCGGACAGCGTAAAGGCGTATATGGAAAAGGTGATCGCAGATCCGCATGTGTCGGTCAGTGTAACGCATTCTCAGCCGGCCACGCCTTACGCCTCAGCGGAAAATGCGCACTGGAAGAAACTGGCCTCGGCCATTGCGCACACCTGGAAAGGTTGTCTGGTGTCGCCTTATCTGATGATTGCATGTTCGGACAGCCGCCATTATACCGGCTTTTGCGAAGATGTGTATAAATTCAGTGCCATGCACCTCACTGCGGCGCAGCGCGGGCTCATTCACAATGATAATGAGCGGATCCCTGTGGAAGAAATTTCCCGTACGGTTGCATTTTTTGCGCGGCTGGAGCAGACACTTTAAGAGAGAATATGGAAAGGATGTAACAAGATGAATCAGAATTTGCTGCGGCAATATGCCGCGTTTGCAGTCCGTGTGGGAGTAAATCCTCAAAAAGGGCAGACCATGATCATCAGTGCTCCCATTGAAGGAGCGGAATTTGTACGTATGTGCGCGCAGGAAGCCTATGATGCGGGTGCCCGGGAAGTAGTCGTCAAGTATGACGATGAAAAGCTGAACCGTATTCGAATGGAACGCACGGACGTAGATGTTTTGACGGATGTGAAGCCGCATGTCCTGCGCAGCTATCTGGACTATGCGGAAAGCGAGGGCGGCGCCTGCATTTTGAATGTGATCGCTGCGGACCCCGAAATTTACAAGGGGCTGGACCCGGAGAAGATCAATCGTGTCAATGCGGCGCGCCGTGCGGCTCTGAAAGGTTGGCGTGACAAGACGCTGAAGGATGAGGTTCAATGGAGCATTGTGGCTATTCCCAGTGCCGCGTGGGCAGCCAAAATTTTCCCGGGTCAGCCGGACGCAGAGGAAAAGCTCTGGCAGGCGATTTTTGATGTGTGCCGGGTGGAGGAAGGCGGGGACGTAGTAGCCGCCTGGAAGAAGCATGTGGCTGACACTTCCGCCCGCCGGGACCGGCTGAATGAACTGCATTTGAAAAGCGTCCATCTTCAGAGCGCCCGCGGGACCGACCTGACCGTCGGCCTGGCGGATGGGCATATCTGGGAAGGCGCGCAGAGCAAAACGCCCGAGGGCTATACGTTCATTGCCAATATTCCCACGGAAGAGGTCTTTACCGCGCCGCATCGGGAGCGGGTCGACGGAGTGGTGTACGGGACCAAGCCCTATGTGTATAACGGAAATCTGATCGAGAACTTCTGGGTGCGCTTTCAGGATGGCCTTGTGGTGGAACACCATGCGGAAAAGGGTGAAGAACTGTTGACCAAACTGCTGGATACCGATGCCGGAGCGCGTCGAATTGGAGAAATCGCGCTGGTTCCTGCATCCAGCCCGATCAATCGCAGCGGGCTTTTGTTCTACAACACGCTGTTCGATGAGAACGCCGCCTGCCACATTGCCTTTGGTCAGGGGTATCCCGGAACGGTCAAAGGCGGAAACAGCATGACCAGAGAACAGCTGCGGGACTGCGGCGTCAATGAGAGCCTGGTCCATGAAGATGTGATGGTAGGATCGGATGATATGACCATCACCGGCCTTACCGAGAACGGAGAGACGGTCGTCATTTTTGAAAACGGCGAGTGGGCATTCTAAGAGAAAAAGACGCGGAGGAGAGAATTCTCTTCCGCGTCTTTTTGTACAAAAAAGGCACCCGAAACGGGTGCCTTGAATGCATGGAAAATACAATCAGCGCTTGCTGAACTTCAAGGGCCTGGTGCTGACTCTGCCAAACATCTGGTAATTTCTTCGCTTTCCACCTGATTTTTGGCTTAATACTGCGGTTTTTATGCACATCAGATTCTAATTTTTATCCTCGTGCATGACGCACGAAAAGCAGGTTTTGCTCCTTATATGTGCCTTGCGTATCGCTGCCCAGGGCAACGCAGGACAACAGTAAGGAAAAAACTGGTTGCTGTTCTTGTCTTCACTTCAATATTTGATTAGCATATTCAAATAGCGGTCTCGAGTAAAATACTTGAGACCGCTTAATCTTTATCACATCACTTATCTAGCTCTATCTCTTTAGCATAGGCATATGATATTATCTCGCCTGGTTTAGTAGAAGTATATCCTTTTTCCTTGTGAGAATACTCCGAAATTTCAACAGACCCAAAGTGCGCAAATTTATCATATACACGTTGCAACACTTTGAGTTCTTCTTCCGAAAACTCATCTAATGGGATATCACGCTCTGGAATTATTTGGTGCTTTTCGTAACCGTTATCGCAAGTTATTTCAATATGAGCTATATGATCTGCTTGCATTTTTCCCAAAAGAATTTCGAAATTATCAGGTACCGGACCATATGGAAAGTGAACATATTTCATACCAGATATAGAAATACCATTTTCCTTATAAAAAAGCATATCTGAGTAATTAAGCAATTTCATTAGCTTTGTTTTAAGCAATTCACCGCTTGTATGCGCAAAAAACAAAACCATCGCGCAAAATTTGTCATAATCAAATCCTTTGAATCCATTTTCCTCGCATGGAACATTTGAAAAAAACAGATTGAAAATTCTATGGCCTGCGCGAAATTCTTTATTTTCCTCTAACTTTTCTATGGTCTTCAAAATTCTTCTAATTTGCTTTTCATCCAAAGCTACTTCGTTCTCTGTAAGATACGTTCTCATGTTTTCAGGTTCACGAAGGAATAAAAGAATACTATTATGTGCTTTGTCTTGAATAGAACCATTTTCATATCTGCAAATAGTTTTATCTCCCCAGTTGAGAAGCTTTGCAAAACTTCTTTGGCTTAGACCATATTGTTCTCTGATTTTTCTTATTTCCTCTGGAAGTAAAAGTTTATGCTTCCTGCGGTATTCATTATATGCACTCACCAACGTTGCATTATCTAGTTCTTCGCAGAAGAATTCTTCTCCACATTCTGAACACACTAGGACCTGAGCGTCTACTTCGATTAATTCGCCACAGACATTATAAGACTCTCTTTTAGATACAACTTTTGTCTCTGTCTCTTTTCCACATTGTTCACAATACTTTCTCATCGACGCCACCTCCTATACTCTAAGCAAAATCGTCTTCATGAAACCCAAGGCATTTAACGATATCTTCGCCATTCTCTTGTACGATTTTAACTTTAATATAGAACTGCTCTCCATCTATATTTTTCTTAAATTCCCAAACATCTCCGGGCCTAAGAGGGTCTAAGTCTTGCTTAGGTCCTTTATAATAGTCCCCAACTACAAGGCTAAATATTTCATCTTTCGCATCTGAAATAGTTAAACCATGTTGAGCTAAGGCCTGCATATTTTTCCTCCGTGGAACGAAGTCATATTTTCCCGCAGATACCTGTTGCTTCATCTTTGCTAGAAACGCTGAAATGTCTTGTACACTGGCCTGGTTTCCCACTTAGACACCTCCTTACATTTATATTATAGCTCAAGCATTAAATTTGTCAACAAAAACGCGGTCATATGACCGCGTTTTTGTTGACGTAACCGTGCCATAATTATTTAATGCTTCAGACCAATGCAACGCTCAAAATAAAATCATTTATTGAAGTATGAAAAAATACGGTTAAAGAGTGCTTCAAAATTTGATTTACACTCTTCTCCAACCTGATAACTACCAGATTCGATAGCATTACTCATTAATTTTGCCATCAATGTTTTTCCAATGGTGCTTGAGGTATTGGTTTCAGCACAATATCTGTTAATTTCCTCTCGAGTAACAACATCCTCAATCATGTACGGAGAGTCCTTATATGTTTTCTTCTCGACATCTTCTTGAGAAACGTCTGCAAGATAACAGTACTGAACTTTATATTCAAACATCATGTCTTTTCTAAGATATTCTCCACCAGTTTTAACACCAGCAGTATCATAGTCAAATACAGCTATGTAACGGCATCCCCAACCATGAAGAATAGAACAGATATTAATGCAGTTTGACGCACCAACTGAAGGAAGAATAGCATATCGTTCTGTATCAATTCCTAAAACTTTAGCCATTGTACATAAATAGATATAATCACTCATACCTTCAGTAACAATGTTCAATTTATCTTTAGCGGGACCAAAGGTGTCATTAAGGTTCATACCAATGGCGTTTATGATTGGTGCCAAAGTATCTTGCTGACTATCTGGTGATATCCTTGCATCGTACGCAGTTTTATAAATATATGTATAACCTTCTACGTTTTTTACTACAGCACGAATGCGATGGACTCCGTCTGTTTGCAGATCAAGCATATAGGGCGAGTGAGTTGTATATACCACCTGATTTCCTTTTTCAGATAAATGTTGGAATAGAGATAACAACTCCCGCTGAGCATTAACGTGCAAAGAAGCCCCTGGCTCATCAAGCAGATAGACAACATTTCGCCCAACAATATCATTGGCCTGAGCATCAATAAAAGTTTCTAGATACCATCTCAAACCATTACTGCGTTCTGAAAGCATCAAGGCTTCTCCATCTTCTGATGTAACAACAAAAGATACAACTCCCGAATTGAATCCCAAATCCAAAGTAATAGTCTCAGTTTGATAAAAATTGCGAAATGGTGTGTTGATCTTATCATTGACTAGTCTGTTAATTCTCCTGCGCAATGATTCTTGTTTAGGCAAAGAGCCGGAACGAACTGCTGCAACAAAATCATCTGGGGATACACCGATCAACTTAACGAAGTCATATAAGAGACTATCGGGAGCAACCGCAGGACCTTTTAACTGCTTTTCTACGTCATCCAATTTGTACGATGTATTTAGATGCTTGTCCGATTTTCTATAAAAAAACATTGGAAACAATCCTGACGCATCCGACCAGGCATCTCTTGCAGAGCTCAATGTATTTTCAAATTCTTTTCTGCGTTCCGCCGCTAGCTTTGTAATCCTTGTGCGGAAAAACTCTAAAGCAGACATTACTTGATACAAATCAATCTGTTCATTTTTAAGAAGCTCTTGCTTGTAGGTTCGATAACTAGTCAATTCCTGATCTTTTAATTGCATGGGGTTTGCACTGATTCCATCCAGATATTTTACAACTGCCTCAATCTTGGGCCAAACATGTTGCAGGTAATAATCCAGAAAACCACCCGTCACAGTACAATGTGATTTTGATATTTCCACCAGCGTATCTGTATGGAGCTCGTTTGCAATTTCTTTTATATCAGGTTTTAATGTGATCAAGTATATGTTTTCTGTGCCAGACTCACTATTTCTATTTACTACCTCTGCGGAAAAAGCTGAAGAATTTGCTTTTAGAAAATTGATTCTGGATAACCCGTCAAGGATATTGCTTTTTCCGCTTTCATTTTTTCCGATTATAGCAGTAACTTTAGGTTCCAAAATAATTTCCGCTTCCGGATAATTACCGATGGACTTAAAATTGATTAGTTTTACTGAATGAATATACAAGGAAACGCTTCACCTCCGCGGAGTAACATATGTTTTTTCTATACATATCGCAAAAATCGTGGGAATAGAAAGGCATTTTATTGAATAGATAACTTATTCCTGTGCACCCTTTTTCAGATTACAGTCCCGGCAAAGCATTTGACAGTTGTCTGGCGTTGTTTTTCCGCCTTTGCTCCACGGTGTAATATGATCAGCGTGCATCTGTTCAAACTCAAATTCTTCACCACAAATAGCACACTTATGTCCCTGCTTCTCGTAAGCAGCCAGAGCATCCCGACGGTCAAAGGAACGGATTGACAGTTTCTTTTCTTCGCCAGTCAACAGGTACTCATAAATACCGGATTTTTTGGTCACATCTTCATCGCCCATGAGTCGCTGAATTTCCGTTTCCAGCTTCTTGGGGTCAAGGTCTGTCCGCTTGCCATGCTGATTGTAGAAAAGGCCCCACGGTAGCCCCTTCATTTCTTTGCGCTTTTTGGGGAAAATCGCTTGTACCCAGTCGATCACAGAGCGGAAATAGTTCCACAACTGCACCGCACTGGGGTCATTCTGATGTTCAGCCATATACGCTTCAATAGTTTTCCCTTCAGCGCTGGCTGCCCAGAAAATAGCCGTTTCAAGATATTCCTGACGGATAGAAGCACCTTTCAGATAATCACCAGCCAGCGTATCCGCCGCACAGCCGGTTTTGGAGAAATACCGCTTTGCATCAGAAGTCCAGCTGCCGGCATAGACGGCGTTCCGCAGCTCCTGATCAGTCAATTCTTCTCCCGCAATGTTGATGATGCGGAACCAGTCCAGCTTTTCACTGTCGGTGCCGTTGCAGACATATACAAATAATTCGTAATCAAGAAATTTTGCCTGCTGATCGCTGGGCAAATTATTGAAATACTTGTCATCCACAGAGAAATTACCATCCACATACTCACAAAGGGAAAGAGTCCTCTGTTGACCGTCCAGTACTTCATATCTTGGCTCGTCCGGGTCATCTTCGTACTCTTCTCCACGGTCCACCCAGTACATGACATTCAGAGGCAGTCCCTTCATCACGGTGCGGATTACCTCGTTGCGCTGAGCGTCCTTGTAGACAAATTCCCGCTGATATTTGGGCCGAATATCCAAGCGTCCATCATAGCCAACGACGCCTTCTTCTGCGTCGTTGAAATAGCCTTCGGTGACCTCCCGAACGGTCACTTTGCGTTCTTCAATTTTCATGTTATTTTACCTCTTTCGGCGGTTCAGGGTGTTTGTTCCGAATTACAATACGGTCGTAACACCGCTTGTACTTCTTATGCCCTTCCTTGACATAAAACCTTGGCCCACCTTTGATGTACTCCGCGTCTGGCTCCACACATTCGTCAATAGGTTTTGCCATCGTTGAGCTGAGTCCAAGTATCTCGAACTGATCTGGATTATATTTTCCTAAAAATGTTATAGGCACTCCCATCATACCCGAATAATCGCATGGAATATCTGCAACTTTACTTGCTTCGATAGCATCATAATTGGTATAGCTCGGATAATTCTCAGGTGAATATCTCTTGACCAAAATAAGCTCTTCATGACGTTTTTTAACATCAAGATTCGTAAACCACGCAGAATTACCAATTGTTTGATAGCGGATGCCATTCTCTATTTTCTGACCTGATTTTTCCGGGAAATCATCCATAATTCGAAACCACATGGAACCCGTTCCGCTTCTTGTTACGCCTAACCATAGCCTGTTCTGCATAATTAAAGGAAACACTTCTTTATATGTAATCGCATTACTATTTCCAATGATAATAAAATGCTTTTTGTGTTCCATCATCACAGCTACATATTCACGAAACAACGAAAAAGGCGGGTTTGTCACCACAATATCCGATTCATCCAACAAGTGCAGACATTCCTGGGACCGGAAATCACCGTCCCCCTCCAACTCGGTCAACTCATTTTCACCGGATTTAAATAGCTCTGCCACATCCAGCATATCTATCCCGCCATCGCCGGAGGTGTCATAGACTTTGGTCACGACAGCCTTGTAGGGATGCTTTTCTGAATACTTTTCGTCCAATTCATCCCCAAACAGGAAAGACATCTGCCCATCCTTACCATACCGATATTGCAGCTGTTGACCTACAATGGGAGAGGTATGGTAGCAGGTGGCAATCAGCTTTTTCAGGCCCAACCGATTGAAGTTCAGGACAAAATACTTGAAAAAGTTAGATTCAAAGGGGTCGTCGCAGTTGCATAGCACAATCTTTCCCTTGAAATGCTTGCGGTAATACCGCATTTCCTTTTCGATATCGGTCAACAGAGTATAAAATTCATCGTTTTTAGCCTTTAATGCTGCATTCATGCTCGCATTTGTATGTCCAGCCATTACTGCTTCTCCTCCTTCTCCTGATATGCTTTCAGCCATTCACGCAGAAGGGCAGAAACCGTCATGTCTTTATCCAAGGCAATCTGCTTGAGCGCCTTGCGCTCTTCCCGTGTCATCGTGATTGTCAGATTTACCATGTTTCTTTCTGCCATAATCGTTTACCTCGCATGCACATTTAATTGTGTATTTGTGTAATAGTGTACCACAAAATGTCACATAAATCAACAAACTTAGACCGGTTCAGCCTTTGTCCTATTAGCTGTAAACAAGATAATTCTCCTCCTTGCTTAACAAACAGGAGATCAGGCGAAAACCTGACCTCCTGCTTGTTAATTATCGCAACTCTTCTCTATCAATCTCATTTTTTCTGTGACGTGAGAAATACGACCATAAATTATTACGAGAAATCACATCTTCATAAATATGAAGCTTGCTGCGAAGTTCACTATTTTCCTGTTCCAGCTCTGCTGCGTGAAGCTGCCCCCGAACAGACTTGTACTCTGCCAGCTCTGCGGTCAATGCGGTGACCTTTGCTTTCAACTCACTTATCATTTTCATCGCTGCATCCAGAGCCTTTTGCAGCTTGGATTCCTTGCGCTCCTGGACATAGAACTTCTTTGCCGCAGCTGCCAGATTTTCATATTCAGAACGATCCAGCATAACTTTAGAGGAAAACGGAACTGCACGGGGTTCTATTTGCTCCACTTTCTGAACGGCAATCTGCTGTTTTTGAATATTCTCAATCTTCTTTTCCAGAGACGCTGCCTGCTGCTCTTTCTGCTGAGTTTGTGCTGTGAGTTGTTCCAATCGCTCCTGTTCCCGTTCCACCTTGAACTGTGTCACGGTCAAGTGTTCCTCTGAGCTGCCCCGTTCTCCACGCTCCACATCAGAATATCCGGCATTGCGCATGGCTTGGAAGAAATCATCCTGGAGGACACTGTAAGACTTCCGCAGTACCGGCTTGCCATTCTTCTGGAGAATGGGCGCTCCCTGTTCGTCCAATGCCGGTTTAGACAGCCATTTTTTACTGCTGCTCACCTGCATAATCGTTTCCTTAACAGTTCCCACAAGTGATTTGTCTTTGCACCTTTTGGACCAGAGGATCTGCTTCTCCACAACCGGAACATAGACCACATGGAGATGATAGTGGAACACATCCTGCCCCAGTGCTTCGGACATAGCCCGGTTACGCTCATCGGCGTGCATAACAGCGGAGAGAATATACTGTTCGCCGCCAACGATCTCTATGGCAGCTTTGTAAGCGTCCTCATAAAATCGTTTGGCAAACTCATACCCACCATGGTTATAGAAATAGGCGGAGTTTACATCAAAAATCAATTCCCCGTAGAGGTTGGCGTCTGATTTCAGACCACGGGTGGAGATTACACCATCCTTCTCCATCTGGGCAAACATCTCTGCATATCCGGTGGTAGGCTTCTTAAAATGGATGTTCTGAGGGGTGCGTTCTGGTATAATATCTGGGTTGGTATAGGATTCCTTTTCTCGTTCGTT
>NZ_JBBMFA010000051.1:0-9434 GCF_040096265.1 Ruthenibacterium intestinale | reverse complement strand
GGTCAGGCATTGCCTGACCGGCGCTTTGTATTTTATACTGCGGATTGGAGAAGGAAAAAAAGCGCCCCGCCGCAGAACAGCAGCAGAATGGACACCTGCCACCATGCCAGCCGCTTGCCCAGAAAATAAATGCCGGGCTTTTCCGTGTCATCGGCGTTCCCGCGGTGCCGGGGGGACGAGCTCCCGCCGCTCTGGGCGATCCGGTCGACGGACTGCTTGTAATGCACATAGCCGTCCAGCCCTTTGCCGTAAAACCCGAAATCTCCTTTGTTCGACATGGCTGCTGTTCCTCCTCTCGTCACGCCGCGTCTTCCCAGTTGCGGTCCCAGTCGTCAAAATGACGCTCATGGGGCTCTTCTTCAAACGAATACACGCGGATCTCCTCTTCTTCAAACACACCTTTGGGTGCCAGTGCTGCCATCTTGACCATGGGGCCACATCCTTTCCTCGAAGCTCTTTGTTTCTCTGTGTCTTCAGTATAGGATAAAATGTGTCCCATAAACCGGACTTTACTCGTCTTTTTCGTATTGTTCCAGCGTTTTTTGCAAAAACCGGGCGAACTGCAGGCGCACGTCCCCGGGTTCCAGCAGCTTTGCGTCCGGCCCGAAGCCGGCCAGCCAGCCCATGAACGGCGGGCTGATCACCGCCTGGATATGCAGCCGGAACCCGTCCTCTCCGTCGGGCACCAGGGTCACGTCCCGGCCGAACCGGTCGATCACCGCCCCCGCCAGATGCCGGGCGAACCACAGGGTCACCTGCCGCGTCTCGCCCCCGAACATGCCGAAGGTGCGCCGGGTGTAGGCGGCCATGTCCAGGGCCTCAAAGGCCTGCCGCCCCTGCCGGGGTTTGTCCTCTTCCATGCGCAGCGAGGCCATTTTGTCGGCCCGGTAATGGCGGATGGCCCCGGCCTCTTCCTCGTAGGCTACCAGATAATAATTTTCGCTGTCCCACACCAGCGCGTAGGGCGACACCCGGTACCGCTGCCCGTTGCGGCGGTAGCACACGGTTTTGTCCACGGTCCACTGCCCGTACAGAAAGGACACCTGCCGGTCCGCCGAGATGGCGGCGTGCAGCTGGTCGATGGTGTAGTAAATGCTCTCGTTCATGCTCTTTACCCGGCCGGCCACATACACCTGCCGCTGCAGGCTCTGGGCCTCGTACCGGGAGGCCAGCCCCTCCAGCTTGCGGATCAGCTCGCGGCTTTTCCGGGCCGACAGAAACTTGCTGGACTGCACCGCGTCCACCAGCAGCTTCAGTTCCGGCAATTCAAAGTCCCGGTGCACCAGCGCGTAGCTGCAGCTGTGGCCGCTGCGCAGCTTCACAATGTCCATGCCGTAGTCGGTCAGCGTCTGCAGATCGTCGTAAATGCTTTTGCGCTCGGCGCGCACGTCCCGCCGGGCCAGCTCGTCGATCATCTGCTGCACGGTCAGGCCGTGCGTCTCGTCGGTCTCCCGGCGCAGCAGATCCGCCAGATACAACAGCTTTCGCTTCTGATTTTCACTTTTCGCCATGGAGAACCCTCCTTTTTACCAGTCCGAAATGAGCACATCGTCCCGTCCGATCTTGTTCCAGTCGAACACGTCCACCAGCTGGGCGGGGGTGCACTGAGTGCCGGGGGGCACCAGGCCCGCCAGCGCCGCCAGCCGCCCGGTCAGCTGCCGGGGGGAAAAGCGGCTTCGCAGCGCGCCCATGTCCAGGTCTTTTTCCCGCTTGGACAGGCGCCGCCCGTCGGGCGCGCACAGCAGCGGCGTGTGGTAATAGGCCGGCTGCGGCAGGCCCAAACATTCCTGCAGCCAGATCTGGCGCGGCGTGGAGTCCAGCAGGTCCCGGCCGCGCACCACCTGGTTGATGCCCATGCGCCCGTCGTCCGTCACCACGGCCAGCTGATAGGCGAACACGCCGTCCGACCGGCGCAAAAGAAAATCGCCGCACTCCCGGGCCAGATTCTGGGTCATGGGGCCGCACAGCCCGTCCGTGAACGCCACGTCCCGGTCCGGCACCGTCACCCGCAGCGCGGGCCGCCGCCCCGCGGCCTCCAGCTGCGCCCGCTGTTCGGCGTCCAGGTTGCGGCAGCGCCCGGCGTACAGCACCGTGCCGTCCGCCCGATGGGGCGCGCTGGCCGCGTGCAGGTCCGCCCGGGAGCAGTAGCACGGGTACACCCGGGCCGCACCGGCCACCTGTTCCAGCGCCCGGCGGTACAGCGGGGCGCACTGGCTTTGATAATAGGGCCCGTCCGGCTGGGCCGCGCCGGGTCCCTCGTCCCAGTCCAGCCCCAGCCAGCGCAGGTCGTCCATCAGCCGGTCGGCGTATTCGGGCCGGCAGCGGCCGGTGTCCAGGTCCTCGATGCGCAGCACCATCACGCCCTGCTGGCTTCGTACCGACAGCCACGCCAGCAGCGCGCACCAAACATTGCCCAGGTGCATCCGCCCCGAGGGGCTGGGCGCAAAACGCCCGCGCACAACGGGCGCGGGCACAGCACATTCTCTCATTGCCTGCCTCCGTCCCGTGTGTAGCTCTGGGCCTTGCGGTATACGCGGCTCAGCTGGGCCGGGTCCAGCCGCAGAAAAGGCGTGGGCGGCTGGGGCGACAGGGAACAGGGGTTCAGCGGCAGATAAAAGTACAGCAGGTTCAGCCACTTGCCGTTTTTGAACCCGGCGTTGGGCAGCCGGGCGGCCTCCCGAAAGCCCATGGCCCGGTGGAACCCGGCGCTGGCCCCGTTGGATTCCGTCACCAGCGCATAGCAGCTGCAGTATCCCTGCAGCTTCAGCACCGCCAGCAGCGCGCCGTACAGCGCCGTGCCCAGGCCCCGGCCGCAGGCGTCCTCCGCCACATACACCGAGACCTGCGCCGTCCAGTCGTAGCCGCTGCGCTCGCCCAAACGTCCTCCGTAGGCGTAGCCCAGAATGGCCCCGTCTTCCTCGGCCACCAGCCAGGGGAATCCGCCGTCCTGGCAGCGCTGCAGCCGCGCGGCAAACTCCCGCCGGGAGGGCAGCGCCGTCTCCCAGCTGGCGGTGGAATTCAGTACATAAGGCGCATAAATCGCCAGCATCATCCCCACGTCCGAGACCGTGGCGGGCCGAATGGTGACCGTTGCCAAGACGACGCCTCCTCTCCCCAAAAAACACGAATTACTTCTATTATATCGCCCGAAAATTTGTGAAACAACACAGCTGCATCATTTTTCACAAACTCATGGAATTTTATACAAAAGAAAACGGCAAAAATTGGTTGTTTTCCACAAGGAAGATGTCACAATTTGTACGCAAATTTGTGGGATAATCTGTACAAAGGCCGCTTTTTGCAGTATCATAGATAAGAATCTACAAAAAGCGGGGGGACGGATATGGCGCTGCTGCGTACAATCGTCTGGTTTGTTTATTTCTTCGGGGCGCTGCTGTTTTACATTCCCGACATGCGGCGCGCCGGCCGGTTGAAGGCGGCCGGCCGGGAGGAAGAGGTTCGGGCCATTCTGGAAAAGGACGTGCGCATGTGGGCCGGCACGCTGATGAAGCTGGCGGGCGTCACCGTCACCGTCAAAGGGGCCGAGAACATCCCTACCGACCGGGCGGTGGTGTTCACCCCCAATCACCAGGGCGATTACGACATCCCCCTGATGCTGCTGTATCTGGACCGGCCCCACGCGCTGGTGGCCAAGGTGGAGACGGACCGCATCCCGCTGGTGCGCCAGTGGATGCGGCTTTTGGACTGCGTGTTTATCGACCGTGCCAACGCCCGCAAATCCATGGAGGCCATGAACCGGGCGGGCGAGCTGGTGAAGGAAGGCAAAAGCGTGGTGGTGTTCCCCGAGGGGACCCGCAGCAAAGGCGACCGCATGGGCGAGTTCAAGGCCGGCGCCTTCCGCATTGCCAGCAAGGTGGGCGCGGACATCGTGCCCGTGGCCATTGACGGCAGCTATAAAATCATGGAGGCCAACGGCGGCCTGATGAAACCCGCCCACGTAAACGTGACCATTCTGCCGCCCGTTTCCACCGCAGGGCTGGACCGGGCTGCCCTCAAGCAGCTGCCCGAGCAGGTGGCCGGCCTCATTGCTGCGGCGAAACAGCCCGGCTGAAAGGAGAAATCATGGCAAGTGCCCGCTATACGCTGAATATCAAACCGGACGCGCCCGAAGAGCCGCCCAAACCCATGACGCGCCGCCAGAAATGGGACAATTTCTGGTTTTATCGCAAATGGCATGTGATCATCGGCGTGGCGGTGGCGCTGATGGTGGGCCTGCTGGTGAAGGACGTGGTCACCAAGGTGGAGCCGGACTACACCATCGGCGTGCTGACCACCCAGTCGCTGCCCTACAGTGCGGACGAGACCCTGGGCGAGAAGCTGGCCACTTTGTGCGATGACCGCAACGGCGACGGCAAGGTGGAAGTGCAGGTGCTGGAATACTGGATCACCGAGGACGCCATCGACCCCAACACCCAGATGGCCATGATCACCAAGCTCATGGGCGATATGCAGACCGGGGAGAGCATGCTGTTTTTGACCGACGACGTGGCGGTCTTTGAGGAAAAGTACGGTATTTTTGCCTGCAACGACGGCACCGCGCCCGAGGATTTTGAAAACGCCGACATCACGGGCATGGGCGTCGCCTGGGAGGACTGCCCGGCGCTGGCCGGCCTGGACCTGGGCAATACCGCCACGCCGGACGGCTCCCAGGGCGAGCCGCTTCAGGACACCATGAAAAACTATACGCTGGTCAAACGGGTGTACACCGGCAGCACGCTGGAAGGCGACGAGGAATTGACCGCGTACTACAACAGCGCCGCGGCGCTGTTCGACGCATGGACGCAAAAGGAGGCATGACATGCACTGGCTTTTGATTGTGGGCTGCATTCTGCTGGTTGTGCTGGCCGTGTTGGTTCTGGCGGCCATACGGGCCAGCCGGTCACAGCCGGCCAAGGCGGAATCCACACCCACGCAGCAAACACAGAATCCGTACCGGCGGTTTTACGATTACCGGAAAAAATAAACAGGGGCGGGCGGCGGCGCCCGCGAAGGAGTTCTTACCATGGGGTTGTTTCGTTTTAATTTCAACAAAGAAGGCCCGGGCGTTCCCAAGGACGCACCGCGCAAAAAGGGCGCGGCCCGTTTTTTTGAGATCTTCACCCGGGACGCTTCCCAGATCTGGCTGGCCGGCATCCTGCTGCTGCTGTGCTCCGTGCCCATGATCGCGGCCGTCACCTTTGGGGTGCTGTTCTGGCAGTACCTGGGCATGCTGGCCATTGCGGTGGTGGTGTTCGTGGCATCCACCGCGCTGGTGGGCCCGGCGCTGGCCTGCATGCACACCCTGCTCATCAAGCAGCTGTGCGACGAGCCGTGCTTTTTCTGGCACGAGTACAAAAAAGCCTGGAAAAGCTGCTGGAAACAGGCCTTTGCCGTCAGCGCGCTGTTCGGCACCATCTGCGCCATGGAGTGCGCGGCCGCGGTCATTCATCTGATGACCGCCCAACAGATCAGTCCTATCCTGCTGGGTATGGTCATGCTGGGCCTGTACATTGCGGTTACCAGCTGGCTGTACGCGCTGCTGCAGCTGACCCAGATGAACATGAACCTGGTGCCCATGCTGAAAAACAGCCTGCTGCTGACCATGGGCTTTCTGAAACGGTCTCTGCCCGCCGGTGCCATCACGCTGGCATCCGGCGTGGTGCTCATCGGCTTTGTGCCGCTGCCCATTACGTTTTTGCTGTGCCTGCTGGGCGTTCCCGCCTTTTTGGCACTCATCGTGGACATGTGGGCCTGGCCTGTGATGGAACAGGTGTTCCACATTTCCGATTTGCGTGCCGAGCGCCGCGAAAAAGAGCGCGCCGAAGAGGCCGCTGCCCTCTGAATCCCGCGCCCCCGATTTGGGGGCGCTGTTTTTTTGCGCCGTTTTGGGGCACCCTAAAAGTGAAGCGAAAACTCGTAAAAATAATTATATAATTTGCTTGACAAGTTATTTTTGACGTGGTACAATTTCATCAGGAAAGAAGGTGGAGCCATGCAGAAAAGTGTATACAGTCTGGTGTTGATGGACGACGTGGTGGCCGCGGTGGACCGTTTGGCCTACCGGGAGGGGACCAGCCGCTCCAACATGATCAACCGCATTCTGGCCGAGTACACCCAGCTGGCCACGCCCGAACAGCGGATGCAGGATATTTTCAGCGCCATCAGCGCGGTGCTGGACAGCCAAAGCGCGCTGCAGCCCATGCTCAGCGCCAGCGAGGCCATGTACAGCGTGCGCAGTGCGCTGCAGTACAAATACAACCCCAGCGTGCGCTACGTGGTGGAATTGTACCCCCACGCGGGCGAGGAGCTGGGCGAGTTCCGGGCGCAGCTGCGCACCCAGAACCCCACGCTGCTGCTGTATCTCAGCCAGTTTTACAAGCTGTGGACCAAGTTGGAGGACGCGTGCCTGCACGGTCCGCGGCGCACCTGCCAGGCGTCGGGCGGCCGGTATACCCGGGTGCTGCGCACGCCGCAGAACCTGTCGGACGAAGCGCTGGGCGAGGCGCTGGCCTCTTACGTGCGGCTGTTCGACACCTGCCTGAAAACCTTTTTTGACGATTTGAGCGACGCGGACCGCGCCGTGCGCGCGGTGCAGCGCGCCTATACCGCCGGTCTGGACGAAGCGGCCGCAAGGCTGTAGCGCCCGACCCCGTTTGTTTGACTGCACAGAAAAGAGGAGTGTGAACCTATGGATGCACAGAAAATGACACAAAAGTCTCTGGAGGCGCTGCGCGCCGCCCAGAGCCTGGCCGTGGAATATGAGAACCAGGCGTTGTGCCCGGAGCATCTGTTCTGCGCGCTTTTAAATCAGCAGGACGGCCTCATCGGCCAGCTGTTCAGCAAGATGGGCGTCGAGCCGGGCAACCTGGCCGCCGCCTTTGCAAACAAGGTGTCCCAGCTGCCCCATGTGACGGGCACCGGCCGGGACCCGGACAAAGTCTACATCACCCCGGAGCTGGACAAAGCCCTGACCGCGGCGGAAAAGACCGCCCGGAACATGAAGGACGAATACGTGTCCGTGGAGCATCTGGTCCTGGGCCTGATGGACGCGCCCAACGCCGCCGTGCGCGAGGTGCTGCGCCAGTTCTCCATTGACAAAAGCGAATTTTTGAACGTGCTGGCCCAGGTGCGGGGCAACCAGCGCGTGACCAGCGACAACCCCGAAAGCACCTACGACGTGCTGGCCAAGTACGGCCAGGAGCTGGTGAGCCTGGCCCGCCAGCAGAAGCTGGACCCGGTCATCGGCCGTGACGCCGAGATCCGCAACGTGATCCGCATCCTCAGCCGGAAAACCAAAAACAACCCCGTGCTCATCGGCGAACCGGGCGTGGGCAAAACGGCCATTGCCGAAGGGCTGGCCCAGCGCATCGTCCGGGGCGACGTGCCCGAAAACCTCAAGGACCGCAAGGTCTTCAGCCTGGACATGGGCGCGCTGGTGGCCGGCGCCAAGTACCGGGGCGAGTTTGAAGAGCGCCTGAAAAGCGTGCTGCAGGAAGTGAAAAAGAGCGAAGGGCAGATCATTCTGTTCATCGACGAATTGCACACCATCGTGGGCGCGGGCAAGACCGACGGCGCCATGGACGCGGGCAACCTGCTCAAGCCCATGCTGGCCCGGGGCGAATTGCACTGCATCGGCGCCACCACCCTGAACGAGTACCGCCAGTACATCGAAAAGGACCCGGCCCTGGAGCGCCGGTTCCAGCCGGTGATGGTGGACCAGCCCAGCGTGGAGGACACCATCTCCATTCTGCGCGGCCTGAAAGAGCGGTACGAAGTGTTCCACGGCGTCAAAATTCAGGACGGCGCCCTCATCGCGGCGGCCGTGCTGTCCAACCGGTATATCTCGGACCGGTTTTTGCCGGACAAAGCCATCGACCTGGTGGACGAGGCCTGCGCCATGATCCGCACCGAGATGGATTCCGCCCCGGCGGAGCTGGACGATCTGCGCCGCAAGATCATGCAGCATGAGATCGAGGAAGCGGCCCTGAAAAAGGAGACCGACCAGCTGTCCAAAGAGCGGCTGGAGGCGCTGCAGAAGGAGCTGGCCGCCATGCGCGACGAGTTCCAGACCATGAGCGCCAAATGGGAGAACGAGAAGGCCGCCATCGGCAAGGTGCAGAAGCTGCGCGAGGAGATCGAGCGCGTCAACGGCGAGATCGCCAAAGCCGAGCGGGAGTACGATTTGAACAAAGCCGCCGAGCTGAAATACGGCCAGCTGCCCAGCCTGCAGAAACAGCTGCAGGAAGAGGAGAAAAAGGCCGAATCCGTGGAGAAAAACGCCACCCTGCTGCGGGATAAGGTCACCGAAGAGGAGATCGCCCGCATCATCGCCCGCTGGACGGGCATCCCCGTGGCAAAGCTCATGGAGGGCGAGCGGGAGAAGCTGCTCCATCTGGACGACATTCTGCACAAGCGGGTCATCGGCCAGAACGAGGCCGTGGAAAAGGTCACCCAGGCCATCCTGCGCAGCCGCGCGGGCATTGCGGACGAAAACCGCCCCATCGGCAGCTTTTTGTTCCTGGGCCCCACGGGCGTGGGCAAGACCGAGCTGGCCAAAGCCCTGGCCGAGTGCCTGTTTGACGACGAAAAGAACATCGTGCGCATCGATATGACGGAGTACATGGAGAAATTCAGCGTCTCCCGCCTCATCGGCGCGCCTCCGGGATACGTGGGTTACGAGGAGGGCGGCCAGCTGACCGAGGCCGTGCGCCGCAAACCCTACAGCGTGGTGCTGTTCGACGAGATCGAAAAGGCCCACCCGGACGTGTTCAACATTCTTTTGCAGGTGCTGGACGACGGCCGTATCACCGACAGCCAGGGCCGCACCGTGGACTTTAAGAACACCATCATCATCCTCACCTCGAACCTGGGCTCGCCCTATATTCTGGACGGCATCCGGGACGGGGAGATCACGCCCGAGGCCCGGGCCCAGGTGGACGCGCTGCTGAAGCAGTCCTTCCGGCCGGAGTTCTTGAACCGCCTGGACGAGATCGTGTACTACAAACCGCTGACCAAAGAGGAGATCGGCGGCGTGGTGGACCTGCTGCTGCAAAGCCTGCGCAAACGCCTGGCCGACAAGCAGCTGGAGCTGGTGGTCACCCCGGCGGCCAAACAGGCCATCGTGGACGGCGGCTACGACCCCATTTACGGCGCCCGCCCGCTGAAGCGCTACATTCAGCAGAAGGTGGAAACGCTGGTGGCACGGCACATTCTGGCCGACGACCCCGCCCCCGGCGAGACCATCACCGTGGACGCGGAAAACGGCACATTGCTTCTTCGCTGAGAAAACCCCCGGCGCCTTTGCCGGGGTTCCGTAAGAAAACGACGCCGGGCAGGAGACCCTTTTGCGCGGCTGCATCGTCAAACCGCCTCGACAACCACAAAGGGTGCCGGGTTTTTCCCGCAAGGCGGGAAAATGGGGACCAGGGCTGGTC
>NZ_JBBMFA010000050.1:0-32555 GCF_040096265.1 Ruthenibacterium intestinale | reverse complement strand
AACTATATCTGAAATGCATTTTTGCAATTCATTCAAAAACCTTTCATTTTAGACTTGACTTTTAATAGTTAGTCTTTTGATTGCGGCGCGATAAAAAAAGCCGCCCGGCGGGCGGCTTTTAGAAAGATGTGCGCCACACTCCATGCTATGCACGGGGAGAGGGGAGTGTGCGCGGCACTTACCCTTTGCGGCGGGCCTGCAGCGCTTTCAAAAGCGTGTACAGCAGCAACGTGTCGATGGGAAGCTTGATCAGGTTTTTTACCAGGCGCAGGCCGGTGATCACAAAGGCGTTGCCGTACACAAGGTGCAGCCAAAGGGGCGTCAGGCACAGGTTGATCAGCAGCACGGCGGACAGGCAGGCGGCAAAGGTACGCCAGAGGGTGACGGGCTTTTTGTACAGCCAGCACCCGTACAGAAAGCCCAGCAGAAATTCATTCAGCGTCCAGCCGGGGAAATAGGTGCCGTTGGGCCGCAGAAAATAGCCCAGCGTGTCGGCGACAATGCCCATCAGCCCCGCGAGCCAGGGCCCGTACAGATAGGCGGCCGAGGCGGTGGCCAGAAAGGTGAAGCCGATCTCCAGAAACTGGCTCACCGCAAAGGTGAACTGATTGAGGACCAGATGAAGAGCGGCCAGCATGGCGGTTCCCACCATGCTGGAAAGGCGGTGGACTTCCTCCAGACCGGCGCGCAGACGGCCGGCCAGAGAGACAAACGGATTTTTTTCGAGCATAAAAAACCTCCTTTATGCGTTTGTTGCCGCATAAAGGAGGCAAAAAGGCCCAGGGCCTTCCGGTTCCGGTATGCAGCAGCGGGATGCGAAGCCTGCACCGCAAGCGGTGCTTTTCGTCCGTCCCGCAACTCCCCGTCGGAACGGCACTTAACGCGCAGGCCTCTACTCTGCGTTCGGCCCTATTATAGCAGGTGCGGCGCCCGGTTGCAAGTTCTGTACAGAAACAGCGCTTCGCCGTGAAAAGCTTTGAACAGTTTGTATCTTTTCTCCGGCGGCCGTACATGCTAAAATAGAAGAGATTTACGACGACAAGGAGATGCCTTCATGAAATTCAGTGAAATGCAGTACGCGCGCCCGGACCTGGAGCAGACGCTGTCGGCGCTGACCTGGCTGCGCGAGCAGATCGAGACGGCGGACAGCGCCGAGGCGCAGCTGGATTTGTATGCCAGCTTTGATACGCTGTGCCGCCATGTGAGTACGATGGCAACTCTGGCGGAGATCCGCCACACGGTGGATACCCGGGATGCTTTTTATGAGAAAGAGCGGGAGTTCTTTGATGAGAACAGCCCGGTTCTGGCGGACCGGCAGCTGGACGTGTACCGCGCCCTGCTGGCATCGCCCTTCCGCAAGGAGATGGAGGAAAAGCTGGGCTCCATTGTGTTTGATAAAATGGAGATCGATGTGAAGAGCCAGACCCCCGAGGTGCTGGAGCTGATGGCCGAGGAAAACCGGCTGACCACCGCCTATCAGAAGCTGTATGCTTCGGCGCAGATCCCCTTTGACGGCAAGGTGCTGACCGTGAGCCAGATGGCGCCGTATAAAATGGACCCGGACCGGGCGGTGCGCAAAGCCGCCTATGAGGCCGAGGGCGCCTGGTTTGACAGTCACCGGAAAGAACTGGACGAGCTGTACGACAAGCTGGTGAAAAACCGCACCCGGCAGGCCCGCGCCATGGGATATGAGAACTTCATTCCGCTGGGCGCCATCCGCATGCGGCGCATTGGCTATACGCTGGAAGATATGGCTGCCTACCGGGCCGGCGTCAAACGGGACATCGTGCCTGTGGTGGCCCGCCTGAAGGCGCTGCAGCACGCCCGCACCGGCGTGCAGGACCCCAAGTTCTACGACGACGGTTTCTGCTTTGCGCAGGGCAACCCCGCGCCCAAGGGAACGCCGGATGAAATTCTGGCGGCCGGCCGCAAAATGTACCAGGAGCTGAGCCCCGAAACAGCGGCCTTTATTCAGGAGATGTTCGCGTCGGAGTGCTTTGACGTGCTCTCAAAACCCGGCAAGGCGCCCGGCGGTTACTGCACGTATCTGCCGGACTACAAACAGCCGTTCATTTTTTCCAACTTCAACGCCACGGCCGATGATGTGGACGTGCTGACCCATGAAGCAGGCCACGCCTTTGCCGCCTGGGTCGCCGCCAAGCGCGAGCTGCCCGCCATTGTGGAGGAGCCGGGCATGGAGAGCTGCGAGATCCACTCCATGTCCATGGAGTTCCTGACTTCCGACTATCATCATCTGTTCTTCCGGGAGGACACGGACCGGTACCAGCTGTCCCATGCGGAAGATGCCATCTGCTTTTTGCCGTACGGCACCATGGTGGACGAATTTCAGCACATCGTGTATGCCAATCCGGATATGAGCTGTGATGAGCGCAACGAGGTCTGGGCCCGCCTGGAAAAGGAGTACCGGCCCTGGATCGATTTTGACGGGCTGCCCTTCTACGGGCGCGGCGCCGGTTGGCAGCGGCAGCTGCACATCTATGAGGTGCCGTTCTACTATTTGGACTACTGTTTGGCGCAAACCGTCGCCCTGCAGTTCTTTACCGCGTTCCTGAAGGACAAAGAGGATGCCTGGAACCGGTATCTGGCGCTGGTGGAAAAGGCCGGCACCGAGAGCTATCCGGGCCTGGTGGCGGCCGCGGGCTTTGAAAGCCCCTTCCGGGAAGGAACGCTGCGGCGTCTGGGCGGCGAAGTGGCCGACTGGATCGAACAGCAGGACCGGGCGCTGCAAAAAAATATGTGAGGAGTGAGAACCATGCAGCCGTTGTTTGGCAATACGGCCATCTGGAGCAAAGAGGCCACAGAGGAAATTTTTTCGGTGGCGCATAAAGCGGACCGGATCGTGCTCATCGTCGGCGGTCTTGTGCTGCTGTGCGTGGGCGCCGGTCTGGTGGCGCACGACGCAGTGACCCATGCGGTGGTGTTTTTTGTGCTGGGTTTGGTGCTGTTTTTGCTGGGCGCCATGGCGCCGGCCATTTATCTGGCGCGCCAGACCCACAAATATCGCGCACTGTTCGGCGAGGACATGCGTCTGCTGATTCAGTTTTACGACGACGGATTTACCGTGAACCAGATCTCTGCGCAGGGTGTGCCGGACCACATGGGGTACGGCCACATTGTGCGGTGGGTCGAGACGAAAAATTTCTTCTTTTTGTACACGGACAAGGGAAACTGCTATGCGCTTGCCAAGGCGGGGTTTGCCGTTGGCGACGTGGAAGGATTTCCCACGTTTCTGCGGCACAAAGCGCCCAATGTGCGCTGAACCGTAAATTGCAACGGATGGTTGCGCATTTTCCAGCCGCGCCTGGTGGACTACGGGCGCGGCTTTTTTGTATCATGAAGAAAAAAGGAGGCGCTTGCAATGACATTGGAACAGAATTTGCTTTTGCTGCGGGAGAAAGCAGGGCTTTCCCAGGAAAAACTGGCGGAAAAGCTGGGGGTGTCCCGGCAGGCCGTCAGCAAATGGGAGACCGGGCAAAGCACACCGGATGTGGACAAGCTGAGGGCGCTCAGCCGGCTGTACAGCGTGTCGGTGGACAGTTTGCTGGGGCTTGCGCCGCTGCAAACCATCCGAAAGAGACCATACTGCCAGGGCGCTGCCGCGATTCTGGCCGGCGGGACGGCTGTGGTGTGGGGCGTGCTCTTTTTGTGCGCGCTGGGCGGCGTGGGGCCGCTGAGCCTGGGAGATGCGGATGCGCTGGCACTTCCGGCGGCAGCGCTGTCCTTTTTGTCCATCCCGCTGTTTGAGGCAGGACGGGCCAGAGGGGAATGCGCCTTCTCTCCGCGGGCATTTTACCGGACTGCCGTATGGGCGATGGCTCTGGCGCCGTCCCGGCTGGCAGGTGTGTGGGGCATGGCGATCCTTCGGCGTCTGCTGCCCTGGCTGAACAGCAGCGGGTCGATTTTGGTGCAGCTTGTTTTGTCCGCGGCGCTTCCGATGCTGGTATACGCGGTGGTGTGCCTGGGTGTTTGGATGAAGAAGAAATGAATAAATTTTAGCAGTATGCATTCAAAAAATGCATACTGTTCTTTTATTTTAAGCATAAAAATGCAGATATACAAAATATATAGTTACATATTTGTAATAAAAATACATAAATTGCTAATTAAATCAGGGGGTTCCCGAGGAATCTTGTAATTATATACAAAATTAATAAAAATGCATTGACATAGAATAAATATTCAATTACAATACTCACAACATCACAAAACAAGCGGCTGCGGACCGCATGGGGATGGAAAGGGGTTTGTAAAGATGAAAAAGAAATTTGCATTGGTTTGCGCGTTTTTGATGGTGCTGGCTCTGGCCGGCTGCGGCGGGGCGGATTCCAGTTCGGCATCCACAGCCGCGTCCACGGTATCTTCGGCTTTACAGGCCGGTGCGGAGTCTCAGGAGGGAGAATCCGCCACGCCCACGCTGGACGCCATCAAGGAAAAAGGTGTGTTCACGCTGATGACGGCCACGGGCTTCCCGCCCTTTGAGTATTTGGGCGCCGACGGTCAGCCCGCGGGTGTGGACATCGACGTGGGACAGATGATCGCCGACGAGCTGGGCGTGGAATACGAAGTGCTGGACATGGACTTCAACCTGCTGGTAGAGGCGCTGAAAAGCGGAAAAGGCGACATGATCGGCGCGGCTATGACCGTGACGCCGGAGCGTGCCGAGCAGGTGGATTTCACCGACACTTACGCCACGGCGGGGCAGGTGCTTTTGCTGCCGGCAGACAGTGAGATCACCGACGTAGAGCAGCTGAAGAGCGGCGAATACACCGTGACAGTGCAGGCCACCACCACCGGCGACATCTATGCGCAGGAAGAGCTGGGCCTGACAGACCTTCTGCAGTTCAAAAACGCCGTGGAATGCGCGTCGGCGCTGGCCAACGGCAAGGCGGACGCGGCAGTGCTGGACAATGTGGCGGCGGCAAGCCTGGTGAAAACCTATGACGGACAGCTGAAAATGCTGGAAGAGATGGTCACCCAGGAAGATTACGCGCTGGCGGTGGCCAAGGGTCATGAGGATCTGGTGGAACTGGCCAATCAGGTGATCGCGGAAAACGCGGACGCCATTGCCCAGTCCATGACCGAGCACGAAGCGGCGGCCTCGGAGAACTGAGCGAGCAGTTGACAAAGCGCGGCGCGGGCGGATGGCCGCCCGCGCCTTTCAAGGAAGGTGCGGGGTTTGGAGCAGTTCTGGAGCAATCTCACGGCCTGGGGACAGACCGTGCTGAACGACATTTATAAGGCCACCGTCTACAAAGACCGATGGCTGGTATATCTGGAAGGCCTGGGCAACACGCTGCTGATCACGGTGTGTGCCCTGGCCATCGGCATTCTCATCGGTCTGACCGTGGCGCTGCTGCGCGTGTGGTGCGGTCCGGAAAAAAACGGCCTGCAGAAGCTGGTGGGCAAGGTGTGCAGCCTGTACACCACCGTCATCCGGGGCACGCCGGTAATTGTACAGCTGTTGATTTTGTATACCGTGGCGCTGGCCAGTGCGGACGGCCTGCTGGTGTGCATTGTGGGGTTCGGCATCAACTCAGGCGCATACCTGGCCGAAGTGGCCCGCAGCGGCATCGGGTCGGTGGACCCGGGGCAGATGGAGGCGGGCCGCAGCCTGGGGCTGAGCTATGGGGTGACCATGCGGCGCATCGTGCTGCCGCAGGCGGTGAAAAACATTCTGCCGGCGCTGTTTAATGAGTTTATCGCCCTGTTGAAAGAGACCAGTGTGGCGGGTTACATCGCCGTGCGTGACCTGACCAAAGCGGCGGACGGCGTGCGCGGCATTACCTTCAACAGTGTGCCGCTGTACCTGGCGGCGCTGGTGTATCTGCTGCTGGTCATCGCCATCACCGCGGTGCAAAAGCGCGTGGAGAGGAGGATGGCACAAAGTGATCGAAATTAAAGACCTTTCCAAAGAGTTTCAGGGCGTGCCGGTGCTGCGGGGGATCAACGAGACCATCCGGCAGGGAGAAAAAGTGGCGATCATCGGGCCGTCCGGCTCCGGCAAATCCACCTTTCTGCGCTGCCTGAATCTGCTGGAAAAGCCCACCGGCGGGCAGATTTTGTACAAAGGGCAGGACATCACGGCCAAGAGCACGGACATCAACGCCGTGCGCCGCCACGTGGGCATGGTGTTCCAGCATTTCAATCTGTTCCCGCATCTGACCGTGCGGCAGAACATCACGCTGGCGCCGGTGCAGCTGAAATTGCAGACCCAGGACGAGGCGGACGCCAAAGCCGAGACGCTTTTGCGGCGCATCGGCCTGTGGGACCGGGCGGACACCTATCCCAGCCGGCTGTCCGGCGGGCAGAAACAGCGCATTGCCATTGTGCGGGCGCTGGCCATGGACCCGGAAGTGCTGCTGTTTGACGAACCCACCAGCGCGCTGGACCCGGAAATGGTGGGCGAGGTGCTGGACCTGATCCGGGAAGTGGCCGAGGAAGGAATGACCATGGTCATTGTGACCCACGAGATGGGGTTTGCCCGGGAGGTGGCCACCCGGGTGCTGTTCATGGACGAGGGGCAGGTCATGGAGCAAAACGCGCCGGCCGATTTCTTCGCCCATCCGCAGAACGCACGTTTGCAGGCGTTTTTGTCCAAAGTGCTTTAAAATACAGGAGGCGGTTTCTCATGAAACAATATAAAAAAGTTCTGCTGGCTTACTCCGGCGGATTGGATACATCCATCATCATTCCCTGGCTGAAGGAAAACTACGGGTGCGAGGTCGTTGCCGCTTCGGCGGACGTGGGCCAGGGCACCGAGCTGGACGGACTGGAGGAGAAGGCGCTGAAGACCGGCGCTTCCAAGTTGTATGTGCTGGATCTGGTGGATGAATTTGTGGAGGATTATGTGTTCCCCACCCTGCAGGCGGGGGCCGTGTATGAGGACGGGTATTTGCTGGGAACCAGTTTCGCCCGGCCCATCATCGGCAAAAAGCTGGTGGAGATCGCCCAAAAAGAGGGCTGCGACGCCATTTGCCACGGCTGCACCGGCAAGGGCAACGACCAGGTCCGGTTTGAGCTGGCCATCCGCGCCCATGCCCCGGATATGCCCATCATCGCACCCTGGCGCGAGTGGCACATCAAGAGCCGCGAGGAAGAGATCGACTACGCCGAGGCCCACAACGTGCCGCTGAAAATCGACCGGGCCACCAACTATTCCAAGGACAAGAACCTGTGGCATCTGAGCCACGAGGGACTGGACCTGGAAGACCCGGCGCAGGAGCCCCAGTATGAGAAACCGGGCTTTCTGGAGATGGGGGTCAGCCCCCTGCAGGCGCCCGACAAGCCCGCCTATGTGACCATCCACTTTGAAAAGGGCGTGCCCACGGCGGTGGACGGCAAGCCCATGAAGGGCAGCGACATTGTGCGCACGCTGAACCAGCTGGGCGGCGCCAATGGCGTGGGATTGATCGACATTATGGAGAACCGTCTGGTGGGCATGAAGAGCCGCGGCGTATACGAGACGCCGGGCGGCACCATCCTCTACTTTGCACACAAGCAGCTGGAAATGCTGTGCCTGGACAAGGAGACGGCCCATTACAAAGCGCTGGTGGCGCACAAATTTGCGGACCTGGTGTACAACGGCCAGTGGTATACGCCGCTGCGGCAGGCGCTTTCCGCCTTTGTCACCGAGACGCAGAAGACCGTCACCGGCGATGTGAAGCTGAAACTGTACAAGGGGAATATCATCCCCGCGGGCACCACGTCGCCGTACAGCCTGTACAGCGAGGAGCTGGCCACCTTTGGAGAAGACCAGATCTACGACCAGAAGGATTCCGCCGGCTTCATCCATTTGTTCGGTCTGCCCATCACCGTGCAGGCCAAGCTCAAACAGAATTGGGAGGAATGAATCGTGTTTCAGCATGTGATCGTAAAAATTCCCTGCAAAGCCATGATCAACGGCATCACCGACCACCCCGAACTGGGAACGCCCGACTACGAGAAGGCACTGGCCCAGCACGCGTCGTATGTGGAGACGCTGAAGCAGTGCGGCGTGGATGTGACGGTGCTGCCCGCGGATGAGGCGTATCCCGATTCCTGCTTTGTGGAGGACCCGGCCATTGTGACCAAATACTGCGCGGTGATCACCAATCCCGGCGCGCCCAGCCGCAAGGGGGAGACGGCGGCCATCGAGCCGGTGCTGGAGCAGTTCTATCCCAAGGACAAAATCTTTCACATCACGGACCCCGGCACGCTGGAGGGCGGCGACGTGATGATGTGCGGCGACACGTTCTACGTGGGACAGTCCGCCCGCACCAACGCCGAGGGCATTCGCCAGCTGGGCGAGATTTTGAGCCCGTTCGGCTGCAAGGTGGTGGCCGTGCCGCTGACCGAGGTGCTGCACCTGAAAACCGGCGTGGTGTATCTGGAGAACAACAACATGCTCACGGCCGGCGAGTTCTGCACAAAACCCGCTTTTGAAAGCTACCACAAGGTGGAGATCCCTGTGGAAGAGGCCTACGCGGCCAACTGCATCTGGGTGAACGGCAAGGTCATCGTGCCCGCGGAGTATCCCACGGTGCAGGCGGCGGTGGAGGCGCTGGGATATCCGGTGCTGGTGTGCGACACATCGGAGTTCCGCAAGATCGACGGCGGGCTGAGCTGCCTGAGCCTGCGTTTTTGAAGCGAGGGGAGGAAGAATCATGGCCGACGCATACCAGACCCGCCTGTGGGGCGGCCGGTTCAAAGAGGACGAAGACGCCTGGATGGAGCGCTTCAACGGAGACAATTGCGCCACCGCCTGGCTGATCGAGCCGGACGTGACGGGAAGTCTGGCCCATGTGGAGATGCAGGTAAAATGCGGCATGCTGACTCTGCAGGAGGGCCAGACCCTGAAAGAGGGCCTGAACAGCATTCTGGCGGACTACAAGGCGGGGGCGCTGCCGTATACAAATGAGTACGAGGACGTGCACACCTTTGTGGAATTGAACCTGATCCGCCGGGTGGGCGAGGTGGGCAAAAAGCTGCACACCGCCCGCAGCCGCAACGATCAGGTGAATACGGACATGAAGCTGTTTGTGCGGCAGACGGGCCGTCAGGTGGCCGGCCAGCTGGCGCGGTTCTGCGTTACGCTGACGGAAACCGCCCAGCGGAACCCCTGGATCATGCCGGGGTACACCCACCTGCAGCGGGCACAGGTGGTCACCATGAAACATTATCTGCTGGCCTATCAGGAGATGCTGGACCGGGACCGCCGGCGCATTGTCAACGCCCTGAGCCTTCTGGACCAGTGCCCTTTGGGCTGCGGGGCGCTTGCGGGCACCACGCATCCCATTGACCGCACGTACACTGCCAAGCAGCTGGGCTTTTCCAGCGCGTGCAACAACTTCCTGGACGGTGTGTCGGACCGGGATTATGTGATCGAGATGACGGGCGCTTATGCGCTGCTGATGATGCACCTGTCCCGCATGGCGGAGGAACTGATCCTCTGGAGCAGCGCGGAGTTCGGCTTTATCACGCTGGATGACCGGTACACCACGGGGTCCAGCATCATGCCGCAGAAGAAAAACGCCGACGGGGCCGAGCTGGTGCGCGGACGCACGGGCCATGTTTACGGCAACCTCATCACGCTGCTCACCATGATGAAGGGGCTTCCGCTGGCCTACAACAAGGACATGCAGGAAGATAAAGAAGCCTACTATTCCAGTTGGGAGATCGTGCGGGACAGCCTGGAAGGCATGGAGCGGATGGTCGCCACCATGCAGCCTCATCCGGAGGCCATGGCCGCCGCGGTGAAAAAAGGCTTTTTGAACGCCACCGAAGTGGCGGATTATCTGGTGAAAAAGGGAATGCCCTTCCGGGACGCCCACGGTCTGGTGGGGAGGATGGTGCTTTACTGCGAGGAGCAGGGAAAGGCAATCGAGGACCTGACCGATGCGGAGCTGGCGGAGTTTTCGCCGCTGCTGGAGCCGGACGTGCGGCAGGCCATTGATTACAATGCCATCCTGCACATGGGAAACAAGCAGGAGATGCTGTGAAACAGAAACGGGACGGTCAAGCGTGGCTTGACCGTCCCGTTTGTTTTACCGGAACTTCAGCAAAAGCGCGGAATGCAGGATCACCAGCACCGAACCGGCGTTGTGCACCAGCGCACCCACCACCGGGTTCAAAACGCCGGTCATGGCCAGTGCCACCGCCGCAAAGTTCAGCGCCATGGAAAAAGTGAGGTTGATGCGGATGGCCGTCATCATGCGCCGGGCCAGAGCGGTCAGATGGGGCAGCTGGCGGATGTCGTCGCTGACCAGGGCGATGTCCGCCGCGTCCACGGCAATGTCGCTGCCGGTTTTGCCCATGGCAATGCCCACAAAGGCGCGTTTCAGCGCGGGCGCGTCGTTGACGCCGTCGCCCACCATGCACACCGGCTGCCCGGTGCTCTGCAGCTGGTCAATGCGGCGCAGCTTGTCCTCGGGCAGGCAGTCCGCGTACACTTCCCGAATGCCCAGGGGCCCGGCGATGGCTGCCGCAGCACCCGCGTGGTCGCCGGTCAGAAGCACCGGTTCCACGCCCTGTTCTCTCAGCGCCTGCACGGTTTGGGCGGCTGTAGAACGCACCGTGTCCGCCAGCGTCAGCACACCCGCGGCCTGCCCGTCCACCGCAACGCAAATGCGGGTGGCGTCGGTTTCCGGGGGCGGGGCAACGCCCAGACTTTCCAGCAGCGCGGGGCTTCCCGCCGCCACCGGGTGGCCGTTCACCACCGCCCGCACACCCCGTCCGGGCACCATTTCAAAATCGGTGCAGGCAGGGGCGGGCCGACCATACCGTGTTTCAAAGTCCCGCACAACGGCCTTGCCCAGCGGATGCTCGGACAGGCGCTCGGCTCCGGCGGTCAGCGCGAACAGTTCGTCTTCCGACCAGCCGTTTTGCGGCTGCACACGCTGCACCGAAGGCTGGCCCAGGGTCAGCGTTCCGGTTTTGTCAAATGCAGCTTTTTTGACCTGTGCCAGCCGCTCCAGTGCGTCTCCTTCCCGCACCAGAAAGCCGTGGCGCGTGGCGTTTCCGATGGCCGCCGTGATGGCGGTGGGCGTGGCCAGCACCAGCGCACAAGGACAGAAGACCACCAGAATGGTCACGGCCCGGATCAGCTGGCCGGTGACCAGCCAGGTCAGCGCTGCCGCCGACAGGGCGGCCACCACGATCCAGGTGGCCCACCGGTCCGCAATGCCCACGATTTTCGCTTTGCCCGCATCCGCGGACTGCACCAGACGGATCATGCGCTGCAGGGAACTGTCCTCGCCCACCCGGTCTGCGCGCATGTCAAACGCGCCGAACTGGTTTACGGTCCCGCTGAACACGGGGTCGCCGGGGCCTTTGTCCACAGGGATGGATTCGCCGGTCATCACAGCCTGATCCACCGAAGTGACACCCGTGAGCACCCGTCCGTCTGCGGGAACGGTCTCGCCGGGCAGAACCCGCAGGACGTCGCCGGCCTGCACGGTCTGCGCATCAATGGTCTCCTCGCCGCCGGCAGTCACGCGGCGGGCCGTGCGGGGGGTCAGCCGTACCAGCCGTTCAATGCCTGCCCGGGCTTTGGCCACGGTGCGCTCTTCCAGCAGCGCGCCGATCTGCATAATGAAGGCCACTTCGCCCGCCGCGAAAATTTCTCCGATGCACACCGACGCGATCAGCGCCAGCGACACCAGAACGTCCGCCTTGATGTCAAAGCGGGTCACAAGCCCTTCGGCCGCTTCTTTCAAAATGGGAATCCCGCACAGGATCACCGCGATCCAGGCCGGGTCCGGCCACCAGCGCCCGTTTGCAAAAAAGCTGGCCGCCAACGAAAGTCCACCCAGCACCAGCAGCAGGACCTCCCGCTGTTCCCGGCTGGTAGAAAACGATTTGATACGCCGCAACATGTTCCTCACTCCTAATATACATATAGGGGGTATGGGTATATAGTAGCGCTGCAAAAAATCCCTGTCAAGACACTCCGTGACTTTTGCCGATACAAGTCGGTGACAAATTTGCGGTATTTTGAAAAAGAGGAGGGGTGTCCATGAGAAACCGGTTTTCAAAGGCCGTTTGCGTGCTGGCGCTGGTGTTTCTGGCGGCCTGCGCGCCCGCCGTGCCTTCTTCCTCTGTTCCGGTTCCGGCCTCCAGCGCCCCGCAGCCGGAAGAGACCGATCCCCAGCCTGCCGCACAGACTGCGGGACCGCTGCGTTTCTACGATTTGAAAGATGGCAGCGCCAACGAAGACGGTTACTATCAAATTCTCACAAACCCTGCGGGCACTTCGGTGCTCACCTGTACGGATTTCGCGTCCGGCCAGCGGCGGATTCTGTGCGGCCGGTCCGGCTGCGTTCACACGGATGAAACCTGCCCGGCTTTTGTGTGCACTTCGGCGGGCCAGCCCCGTCTGGTGGCGCAGCAAAACCGGGTGGTGCTGGTCCATCCCCGGCTCCCGGCATTGGGGCGGACTCCGCCGACACCTGCCCGGGTGGAAGTGCGGGCGACGGATGGCACCGGCAGCCGCACCGTGGTCACCTTTGAGCCTGATGAGGCGCCGGGCCTGTACTGCGCGGCGGACCATGACAATCTGTACACATTGATCGACACGCTTTCCGACGGCGGCAGCGTCCGGGACCGGCGGCTGGCCCGGGTGCATTTGGACGACGGCACGGTGGAAACGCTGGCCCGGCTGAGCCATCCCCGGGACAATGTGATGATTCAGGGCGTGTTTGAAAACCGTGTGGTGATGAAGCGCATTTTCGAGGGCGGCCTGTCCCGTCAGGTGCCCACCGAAGAGTGGGATGCAAAAATCAATTCCCAGATCCACAGCCTCTTTTTCATCGATGACCAGGGGCAGGAACACACGCTGGTTCATTGGCGGCAGTACCAGGCCGCGGGATTTGTGTACGGGGACGCCTGCTATCTGTTTTACGAAAACGGTGATTTGCACAAAGCGGATTTTTCCACCGGCAGAGATACGGTGCTGGCGTCTTTTGGTTCCCAGTGGGGCAAGAATTTTGTGGACTGCCCGGCCAAAATCGGAGACATGCTGGTGATCGAGATGCGGCCCCGGGATTCACTGCCGGGACAGACCACCGTCAGCCGCTTTGCGGTGGACACGGTGCAGGGCGGGGCCACGCCGCTGCCGCAGCAGATTTTGTGGGAGGGCTGGCGGCAGCCGGTGCCCATTTTATATGCCGACGACCGTTGGGTGCTGGCTGTGTGGGGCACCCGTCCCGCCGCTGCGGGAGAGTTCGGGCAGTGGAACGGGCAGTGCCCGGTCTGGGGCGTGCTGGATGCGGAGGATTTTTTGGCGGGCAACCGTTTTGCATAAGAAAAAAGAGGGGCATTGCCCCTCTTTTTTTGTGCGTTCTTTTCAGATGTCGGCTCAGGTTCCGGACAAGAGCCGGTCCACGGCGTCCAGCGCCGGGCCTTCGTCCGGTCCGTCGGCAACGACGGTCACGGTCATTCCGGGCCATAAGTTCAGTGCCAGCATGCCCAGCATGCTTTTGGCGTTGGCGCGGCTGGGGCCGCACTCCAGAAAAACATCGCTCTGAAAACAGTTCGCGGTTTGGATGAGTTTGGATACCGGGTATTCCCGCGTTTGAAACCGCTCGGAGATCATAACGTCTTTTTTCAACATACGCGCTTCCTCCCATCCGATCAGACCCGGCGCTCTGCAAAGCGGAGAACACCGCCTGTGCGGAAAAGGCGACCCGGTCGGTTTTTGGGGGGAAGGGGGAAAACCATGGGGAAGCCGCCGCAAAGGCACAGACTGATCGTGCAATCAAAAAAATTCCTACTGATTATTATACAGATTTGGCCGCCCGGTTGCAACCGGCCCGGGCGATTTCACAGAGCCCTGTGTCAGCTCATGCGGGAAAAGTGATCGATGGCTTTGGCAAAGTTGGCAATGGTTTTGTCTGCGTCGCCGTGCTCAATGCCGTCCCGCACGCAGTGGTTCAAATGCCCTTCCAGCACGATCTGGCCCACTTTGTGCAAAGCGCTTTTCACTGCGTTGATCTGGATGAGCACGTCTTCGCAGGGCACGTCCTCATCCACCATTTTATCGATGGCGTTGACCTGACCGGCAATTTTTTTCAGCCGGCGGTGAAGGTTTTCTGCATCCATACACTGTTTCATCGTCTGCACCTGTCCTTTTCTTAATGCCAGCCCAGGTCCCGCAGAATGTCCTGCCGCGTGGCAAGGCCCATCTGCGCCAGGTCTTTCATGCGCTGGGGCGTCATCTGGGCTGCAAGACCCGAGATGCTGAACGCCGCTTCGGCCCGGCCGTTCATGCCGGGCACCGCCAGCGCCACACAGCGAATGCCCAGCTCGTTTTCCTCATCATCCACCGCGTAGCCCGCCATGCGCACCCGCTTCAGCTCTTCCACCAGCGCGTCAAAATGGGTGATGGTGTGCTGGGTCAGCGGCCGGATGGTGCTTTTGCGCCAGACGCGCTCGGCCTCGCCATAGCTTTGGGTGGCCAGAATGGCCTTGCCCACACCGGTGCAGTACATGGGAATGCGCAGCCCCACATGGCTGGACATACGCATGGACCCGATGCCTGCCTCTGCTTTATAAATATATACAATATCGATGCCGTCCTGAATGACCAGATGCACCGCTTCGCCCGTGTGGCGGGAAAGCTTGTCCAAATGGGGCTTGGCCACGGACAGAATGTCCATGTCATTGACAATGCCGCTGGACAGCTCGAACATTTTCAGCGTCAGGCGGTAATGGGTGGAAAAGCTGTCCTGCACGGCATACCCCAATGCCACCAGGCTGGACAAAAGCCGATGGGTGGTACTTTTGGCAAGTCCACTCTCCGCGCTGATGGTCTGCAGAGACGCGCCCTGCGGATGCGCGCTGAGCACCTCGATCAGCGAAAAAATACGCGCCACACTCTGCACGCCGCCATGAACATTTTCCACAAACAACCCTCCTGTGTTTTTTGTGAATTCCACAATGTGAAACACCGTTCCATTGTATTGTACGGTATCCCGCGCGGAAAAGCAAGGGAAAAAAGCATGAAAATGCCGTGTTTGCAAGCTTTTCAAAAAAACCGGACGAAACGCATTGACATCCGCATCGGGATGTTTATAATGAAGTCAGCAAGAAAGTGGAACGCAGTTCCGTAATGCGGAACGCCACGCTTTGACAAAGGAGAAGATATCATGAACGACGTGCTGCAAAGAATCTACGAGATCGGTATTGTGCCTGTAATCGCTCTGGATGACGCGGAAAAAGCCGTGCCCCTGGCGAAGGCCCTGGTAAAAGGCGGCCTGCCCGCCGCGGAGGTGACCTTCCGCACCGCCGCCGCGGAGGAAGCCATCAAACGCATCGTGGCGGAAGTGCCTGAGATGCTGGTGGGCGCCGGCACCGTTCTGACCAAAGAGCAGGCGGATCGCGCCATTGCCGCGGGCGTGAAATTCATCGTGAGCCCGGGCTTCAACCCCGAGATCACCAAATACGTCATTGACAAAGGCATGCTGATGATGCCCGGCACCGCCACCCCCGGTGAGATGGAGCAGGCCATGAGCATGGGCCTGGACGTGGTGAAATTCTTCCCGGCTGAGCAGAACGGCGGCGTGGCCAAGCTGAAAGCAGTGGCCGGCCCCTACACCAACCTGCGCTGGATGCCCACCGGCGGCGTGAACGCCAAAAACCTGATGGACTACCTGTCCTTCAACAAGATCATCGCCTGCGGCGGCACCTGGATGGTGAAGAAAGACCTGATCGAGGCCGAGAAGTGGGACGAGATCGAGCGTTTGACCCGCGAGGCCGTGAACACCATGCTGGGCTTCGAAGTAAAGCACATCGGCATCAACACCGAGAACGCCGAAGAGGCCATGAAGGCGGCCAAGCTGTTCGGCGCCATGTTCGGCTTTGACATTGCCGAGGGCAACTCCAGCATCTTTGTGGGCAACAAAGGCGTGGAGATCATGAAGAAAATGTATCTGGGCAAAAACGGCCACATCGCCATCGGCACCAACACCCTGCCCCGTGCCATCGCTTACTTCAAGGCCAAAGGCTTTGAGTTCCGCGAGGAGACCGTTACCGCCAAAGCCGCGTACTTCAAGGATGAGATCGCCGGCTTTGCCATTCACCTGGTTCAGAAATAATTATAAAGAGTATAAAGGAGAGCATTGGACATGTCTAAAAAAGTTGTCACCTTCGGCGAGCTGATGATTCGCCTGCAGCCCTATAACTACGAGCGTTTTGTTCAGGCCGACCATCTGGAGTTTACCTTCGGCGGCGGCGAAGCCAACGTGGCTGTGTCCCTGGCCAACTACGGAATCGACGTTTCCTACGTCACCAAACTGCCCGCCCATGCCATCGGCCAGGCGGCTGTGAACAGCCTGCGCCGCTACGGCGTAGACACCAGCAAGATCACCCGCGGCGGCAACCGTGTGGGCATCTACTTCAACGAGAAGGGTGCTTCTCAGCGCGGCAGCGTGTGCATCTATGACCGTGCTCATTCCGCCATTCAGGAAGCCACCACGGCTGACTTTGATTGGGACGCCATCTTTGAGGGCGTGGACTGGTTCCACTTCACCGGCATCACCCCGGCGCTGGGACCCAATGTGGTTGAGATCTGCCGCGAGGCCTGCAAAGCTGCAAAAGCGCACGGCGTGAAGATCAGCTGCGATCTGAACTACCGCGGCAAACTGTGGACCCGTGAAGAGGCCCGCGCTGCCATGACCGACCTGTGCCAGTATGTGGACGTGTGCATCTCCAACGAGGAGGATGCCAAGGACGTGTTCGGCATCGAGGCCGAGGCGACGGACATCTATGCCGGCACCCTGAACCACGAGGGCTACAAGAGCGTGGCCAAACAGCTGGCTGACAAGTTCAACTTTGAGATGGTTGCCATCACCCTGCGTGAGAGCCACTCTGCTTTCGACAACGGCTGGAGCGCCATGCTGTACAACGTTGCCAAGGACGAGTATTGCTTCTCCAAGAAATACGACCTGCACATCATCGACCGTGTGGGCGGCGGCGACAGCTTCGGCGGCGGCCTGATCTACAGCCTGCTGAACGGCAAGGACACCCAGGCTGCGGTTGAGTTCGCAGTGGCGGCTTCTGCTCTGAAACACTCCATCGAGGGCGACTACAACATGGTCACCGTTTCCGAAGTGGAGAAACTGGCTGGCGGCGACGGTTCCGGCCGCATCCAGCGCTAAGCATTTTGCTTGTTCCGGTTCGGCGGTAATTAGCGCTTGCCGCCGCTCCGTTAAAAAAACTCAAGAATCTCTCAAACCCAGAAACACCGCTCCGAAAGGGGCGGTGTTTTTGGTTTCCGGCTCGCCGCCAAACCGGCGTGCCGTCGCAGAAACCATGCAAAAAGCAGCCCCGCGGATGTTTTGTCTGCGGGGCTGCTTTTTGCACCTTTATTTTACCTGTGCGGCCACGGGATTTTACACCAGGGACTTGAAGAACAAAATGTTTGGCACTTTTTTGTGTAACCGGACGGGAAAAAGATGCATTTTTATGCATTCGAACAAAAATAAACAAACGATGTAAAATTTATTTTTTCAAACTTTTGACGGAAAGATGCATGCAAAAAAATGGCGCCGGTGCTACAATAGCAACGGTGGCTGTCCGGAAAGCCGCCGCATCAAAAACCTCTTTGAGGGGAGGAACCCGTTCGATTGGAAATCGTGAATTTTTTGCATATTTCCGACACGCATCTGTGTTTTGGAGAGAACCGCTCACCCATCTGTTCTTCGCCCGAACGGCTGGAGAAGGTTTATGCAGCTGCGGCGAAACTGGACCAAAAGCCGGATTTTGTGCTGATCACCGGTGACTTTGTACACGAGGGCGGCCCGGCGGATTACGCCGCCGCAAAACAGTTTGTGGAAAACATGGAGCGGCGGTACGGCATGCCGACTCATGTGGCGCTGGGCAATCACGACCGGCACGACGCCTTCTACCGCGGCTACTGCGAAATGCCGGCCCACAGCGGCCCGTACTACTACCGCATAAAAATGCCGGGCCTGCGTCTTTTGGTGCTGGACTCGGCCGTGGACGATCAGGTGCCCGGCCGGCTGGACAGCGAACAGCTGCAATGGCTGGAAGATCAGCTGCAGAAACCCTGTGCCACGCCGACCGTGGTGGCCCTGCACCATCCGCCCTGCGGGACGACCGTGTATGCCACCAACCAGAACAATTTGCAGAAACCGGAGCTGTTCCAGAAGATCCTGGAGCGATATCCGGTCAAAGCTGTGCTGGCAGGGCACAAACACTTTCCCACGGCGGCAATGCTGCCGGGCGGCACGCCGGTCTACACCGGTGCGGGAACGGCTTTTGCCATTGAGATGCCGCAGGGCGGCGCGCTGAGCTTTGTGGACGGAATTCAGGCCCAGTTCTGCGCCGTGTACGATCAAGGTTTTTACTGGTCCCCCTTCTGCCTGGACGAGCGGCCGCTTCTGGTCCGCATGACGCCGCAGCAGATGCGGGAGTATCATGCAGAAAAATAAATTTGTGAGAGAGGGAAGAAGAATGAATTTCAAAAAATGGATGGCTCTGGGCCTGACCGCCGCCCTGGCGGTATCTCTGGCGGCCTGCGGCCAGAACAGTGAAAGCGCTGCACAGCAGACGGCAGCTGCCGCGGGCAGTGAGGATGTGCAGACGGAGCCGGTGGAGATCACCTTTTACAGCTACACCCTGTTGAACGCTTCCGCGCAGGAAGCCACGCAGAAGCTGATGGATGAGTTTATGGCGCAGAATCCCGACGTAAAAGTGACGGGCGTTCCGGTGTCCAACTCTGATATGGCTGCCCGCCTGCAGGCCGATATGGCGGCCGGTGAGGTCCCTGATGTGGCGCAGCTGCCCTTCCGTGCCATGGACTTTGCCATCAACGGTCTGGGCGCAGTTGCCATCAACGATTTGACCACCGAAGAAGAGTTCGACAAGAATTTTGAGACGTTCTCGCCCAACGGACTGGCACTGGGCGAATACGACGGAAAAACGTACTGCCTGCCCTTTACCTTCAGCACGCCGGTGCTGTTCTACAACGGCACCCTGTTCGAGCAGGCGGGGCTGGACCCCAACGATCCCCCTGAGACCTGGGACGAAGTGCTGCAGTACGGCCAGGCCATCAAAGAGGCAAATCCGGACGTGGAAGCACTGCATGTAGCGACCACCGGTGCCTCCAGCGGCGAGTGGATCGCCCAGGCGCTGATTTATTCCAACGGCGGCAGCATCTTGTCTGAGGACCGCTCCACCATCACCTTCAACGAAGAGGGCGGCATGGGCGCCATGCAGATGCTGCGCGGCATGGCGGATGCCGGCGTGCACGGAACCATGACCGAGGAAGAGGCCACCGAGGCGTTTTCCAACGGCAACCTGGCCATGTATCTGCAGTCCAGCGCGGTGCACGCCAGCATGAAAAAAGCGGCTGAGGCCGGCGGCTGGGATCTGTACGGCGCGGCCATGCCCGCCTTCACCGGCAAAGAGGCTGTGCCCACCAACTCCGGCAGCGCGCTGTTTGTGTTCACCCAGGACGAGGCCAAACGGGACGCGGTATGGCGGTTCCTGCAGTTTGTGTCCAGCGACCGCGGCTACGAGATCATCACGGCGGAGATCGGTTATCTGCCCCTGCGCCCGGCGCTGGTGGAAGAGGGCGGCGCTCTGTATGAGTTCGCGCAGGAAAACCCGCTTCTGGGGGTCAACATGGAGCAGATGACCCGCATGCGGCAGACCACGGCTTTCCCCACGGAAAACTGGCAGACACTGAGCGCGTCTCTGTACGAAATGGTGGACAAGGTCCTGTGGACGGATGAGCCGGTGGAACAGATCGTAAACGACACCGCCGCCCAGGATCAGGAGCTTTTGAACGGCTGAGTGAACGATGAAAAGTGATGTGCTGACATATGGACCGGGGCTTGCGCTGCCCCGGTCCGGCCGCAATCGGGCGGCTGTAAAGACAAAGCGCGGCGCACTGGCCCGGGTGTGCTGGCAGCCCTATGTTTATCTGCTGCCTGCGCTGGTGCTGATGTGCGTGTGGATCTATTACCCTCTGCTGCGCACCTTTTACCTGAGCTTTTTCAACTGGAACATGCTGCCCACCACCACGCCGCAATTCTGCGGGCTGGACAACTTTGCCAAATTGCTGCGCACGCCGGGCTTTTCCAACGCGGTGGTCAACACGCTGGTGATGATGGTGGGCCTGCTGCCCTTTTCCATCGTGCTGCCGGTGCTGGTATCCATTTTTGCCAAAAGCATTACAAAGCGGGCCAGCGCCTTTTACCGGGGCATGATTTTTGTGCCGATGATCCTGGCGCCCGTGGCCGCTGCGGCGGTGTTCCGGTGGATCCTGCATCCGGCGGGCGGCCTTCTGAATCAGCTGCTGGAGAGAATGGGCGTCGAAGAGTCCATCTCCTTCCTCAACGATCCCCGCTATGCGCTGGGATGCATCATCTTCATCACCGGCTGGAAAATGACAGGCTTTTTCACCCTGCTGTTTTACAGTGCGGTGCAGAACATTGACGACGGGTATTATCAGGCCGCAGCCATGGACGGAGCAGGTTTCTGGCAGCAGACATTCCGCATCACGCTGCCGCTTCTGTCGCCCACGCTGGTGTTCAACACCATGCTCAGCATTCTGTTTGCATCCAGCTGGAGCTTCACCTATGTGGATACACTGACCCAGGGTGGCCCGCTGAACTCCACCATCAATGCCTACTATTTCATGTGGGACAAAGGGTTCCGCACCTCCTCTTCAGGGCTGACCAGTTCTTCGGCGGTGGTGTTCTTCCTGGGCTTCGGTCTCATCGCTCTGGTGCTGAGCCATGTGGGACAGAAACTGAGCTATTACGACAACTAGGGGGCGGATTGCCATGGAAACACAGGTGCTTGTTTATCGAGGGCCCGTCCGGTGGGCGGGCCACGCGCTTCTGGCGGCGGTCAGTGTGCTGTCGCTGTTCCCGCTGGTGTGGATGGTGCTCAACGCCTTCAAACCCACGGATGAAATTCTTTATTTTTCCCTTTTGCCCCAGAATGTGACGCTGCAGAATTTTGCCGACGCACTGGAAATGATCCCGCTGCCCACCATGATCGTCCGCAGTTTTGCCAGCGGCGTTTTTCAGATGGTGGGGCAGCTGTGCACCGGGATCCTGGCGGCTTACGCCCTGACCCGGTGGGATTTTCCCGGCAAAAAGCTGTTCTATGGGTTGTTTACCGTGACCTGGCTGGTCCCCTTTCAGGCCACCATGCTGCCCAACTATGTGAATCTGGTTCAGCTGGGCCTGCGGGATACCGTGGCCGGCATCGTGCTGCCCAATCTGGCCTCTGCTTTCGCCATTCTGACGTTGTATCAAAGTTTTAACGCTTTCCCCAAAACCATTTTTGAAGCGGCGCAGGTGGACGGGGCAAACTCGCTGAAAACGCTGCTGCAGGTGGTGCTGCCCAACCTGAAGGGGCCGGTGGCATCCCTGGGCATCATCCTGTTCATCCACTGCTGGAACGAATACTTCTGGCCGCTGCTCATCACCCGCAGCATCGACAAGGCCACGGTCCAAATCGGGCTGAGCATGTTTTTGTCCAGCGAGGGCAATCTGTGGGGGCCGCTGCTGGCCGCCGCGGTTCTGGCCAGCCTTCCGATTCTGCTTTTGTACATGGTGCTGCAAAAACAGATCATTGACTCTTTTATGAAAAGTGGGATCAAATGAACGCTTCGCTTTTACAGGGTACCCGCAATACACGGGATCTGGGGGTACTTCTTCCCGGCTGTGGACCGCGCCGGCTTCTGCGGTCCGATCATCTGGCGGCGCTGACCCAGGAGGATGCCGACCGCCTGCGCCAGTGGGGCATCGGATGCATTCTGGACCTTCGGCGCCCGGACGAACAATTGCGCCAGCCCACGCCGGCGTTTGTGCCGGCCCGGGTGGTGGAAGTCACCATCGATAATACGCCGCTGTTTACCGTGCGCCGGATGGACCCCACCTTCCGGCTGGGCGAGCTGTATCTGCACATGCTGCATGTGCATGGGCCGGTGTTTGCACGGGCTGTTCATCTGGCGGCGGAAAGCCTGCGGCAGGGGCAGGGCGTGCTGTTTCACTGCTCGGCCGGAAAGGACCGCACCGGTCTGCTGGCTGCGCTGATTCTTCTCTGCGGGGGCGTGCCCCGGGAAGAAGTGGTGCGGGACTACGCCTGCACGCGGGCCATGCTGGCAGACGCGCCGCAGCAGGATGTGGCCACCATTCCGCCGGGCACGGACCCGGCATTCTATCAGGCGCTGCTGGGCTGTGAGGAAGATGCCATGGAGATGGCCCTGCGCGAGCTGGACCGCCTGGGCGGCGCGCGCCGCTGGCTGCTGGCCGCCGGCGCAGCGCCCGAAGATGTGGATGTCTGGGCAGACAAACAAATATAAAAATACGCTCTGTTTTACACGAATTTTGTAAAACAGAGCGTATTTTTTAGAGAGAAAAAATCAGATTTCGATTTCAAAAGAAGCGGCCAGGCTCTTGCCTGCCTCCAGCACCTCGTGTTTGCCGCGCATGCTGCCGGGATAGCCGTTCCAGGGTTCCATGCAGACGAACTTTTCGGCGCCCTGCTGCCACAGCACAGCGTTGGTGAAGTGCTCGTCAAAGCGGACGGTCACGTGGTGGCCGTTGCCCTTGTCGGTGAAGGACATGGGGCTCTTCACGCCGGCGTAATGACGGGTGGTCTGGTCCGGATCATAGGGGAAGTCCACGCCGGTGAAGGGGGTCAGCTCGCCGGTGGCTGCGTCGCGCACGCTTTCGGCGGTCAGGTCCCAAACCAGGTTGTCCACCGCGCTGATGGAGAAATAGGGATGGAAACCAAAGGAGAAGGGCATGGCTTTGTCGCCGGTGTTTTCGTATTTCTGGTCAAAGCGCAGCACACTGCCTTTCAGCGTGTAAGTCACTGTGACGCGGAACCCGTAGGGATAGCTTTTGCGGCTCTCTTCGTTGTCCGTGACGGTCACGGTCACCGCAGCGCCGTTCTGGGTGCTCTGGCCCGCATATTCCCAGGGAGTGGTGTGCAGGATGCCGTGCACTACCATGGGATAGCGGCCGCCCTCAAACTCGTTGCCCTCATCGGGGGTGGGGCCGCACACCGGGAAGCATGCGGGTACGCCGCAGCGGGGACGCTCGGGCAGCTCAAAGTTGGGGTGACGCAGCCAGGAATACTCCTCGCCGTTTTTGGTCATGCTGACCACCATGCCGCCTTTTTCGGGCACCACGGTCGCCGTGGTGCCTGCGTCGGTGTCGGCCAGCACATACGCGGTGTATTCGCCGAACGGTGTTTTGGTAACAGTAAACATTGTCATCAACCTCCATGGATCGTATTATGCGCACAGCCCGGATATTGTTTCGGGCTGATGTGATACTCTGCTTTGAACGCACGGTAAAAATTGGCATAATCGCCAAACCCGCAGTGGCGGTACACATCGGTGGGCGCAACGCCCCCGGCCAGCATCTGTTTGGCGATCACAAGCCGCTTTTGAACGATGTAGCGGTATACGCTGGTACCCACCACCCGGTTGAATTCGTGGGAGAGGTGGTACTTGCTGACGAAAAATTTGGAGGACAGCAACTCCAGCGAAAGGGGGTCGGTGTAATGCTCGTTGATGTACCGCAGAACCTGCGGCACCACCCCGGCGTCCCGCTCGGCGTTCAGCCCGTCCGAGGGAAGGGTGGCCGCAAGGCGGTTCAGGGCCACCATCACCTGCAGCAGGAGCCCCTGGCACATGACCTCGGCACCGTAGCTTTCGCTTTGGTTTTCCTGGGCCAGCTGCTCCAGCAGACTTTGCAGCTCTGCCCGCTGCGAGGGAGAGGGGCGAAGCAGATTGGTATGACCCGGCACGCTTACGTCAAAGCAGCGGGTCAGGCTGATGCGGTCGGTGCTCAAACGCTCCAGAAACGGCTTGTCCAGCCAGAGCACAATGCGTTCATACACGCCGGCGTCTTTGTCAATGCGGGGCTGGTGCAGTTCGGTAGGGCCGATCAGCAGAATGTCCCCGGGCAGAAGGCGATAGTTCCGGCTCTCTACATTATAGCAGACCCGGCCGCCCAAGAACAGATATACCTCGTAAAAATCATGGTGATGAAGCGAAATTTCGCCGGGTTTTGCATCGCAGTAACGGTAAATTTCAAAGCTGCTGCGCACCATGTGCTGGCGCTGGGTGAAGCTTTGGTTGCGGTTTGCCATGGGTGTTTCTCCTTCGGTGATCTTACTTTTCAGTTTACAACAATATACGCAATGAGTAAAGCAATTTTAGCTATTTTTATTGTAAATCAAAGTGGTACACTAAACTTGAGAAAAGCGGCGCAATCCGCTACAATAGAACCAGATAAAGAAAGCGCAGGACACGTGGCTTTCATTGAAAACAACAGGAGGTTTTGTCTATGAAAATGTCGTTCCGCTGGTATGGCGAATCCGACCCCATCAGCCTGGAGTATATCAGCCAGATCCCCGGCATGCACAGCATTGTCAGCGCTGTGTACGATGTAAAACCCGGCGAGGTTTGGCCGGAAGAGAGCCTGGCCAAAATGAAAAAGCAGTGCGAAGAGCACGGCCTTGTCTTCGATGTGGTGGAGTCCATCCCCGTGCACGAGGACATCAAGCTGGGCCGCAACAACGTGGACGAGCTGCTGGAAGTCTATTGCGAAAACATTCGCCGCTGCGCCAAATACGGCGTAAAATGCGTCACCTACAACTTCATGCCGGTGTTCGACTGGACCCGCACCCAGCTGGATAAGAAAGCTCCGGACGGTTCCACCAGCCTGGTCATGTACTGGGACCAGATGAAAGGTCTGGACCCGCTGAAAGACGACATTCACCTGCCCGGCTGGGACTCCAGCTACACCCAGGACGAAGTGCGTGAACTGATCAACGCTTATGGCGAGATCGGCGAAGAGGGCCTGTGGAAAAACCTGGAGAAGTTCCTGAAGAAGGTCATCCCCGTGGCCGAGGAGTGCGGCGTGGTCATGGCCATTCATCCGGACGATCCTCCCTATCCCATTTTCGGCCTGCCCCGCATCATCACCTGCGAGGCCAACCTGGACCGCTTCCTGAAACTGGTGGACAGCCCCGCCAACAGCCTGTGCCTGTGCACCGGTTCTCTGGGCTGCGCCAAATCCAACGACATCCCCGCCATGGTGCGCAAATATTCCGCCATGGGCCGCATCGGCTTCATGCACATCCGCAACGTCAAGATTATGGAGGACGGCAGCTTCGAGGAGCGCGCCCACCTGTCCAGCTGCGGCAGCCTGGATATCTATGAGATCGTCAAGGCGCTGGTGGAGACCGGCTTCGACGGCTATGTCCGTCCGGACCACGGCCGCATGATCTGGGGCGAGACGGGTAAACCCGGCTACGGCCTGTTTGACCGCGCTCTGGGCGCCACCTATATCAACGGCTTGTTCGAAGCCTGCGAGAAAGACCGCAAATAAGGATTTTTAAAAAAGGAGAGATCATTATGCAGAAGAATGTTCTGGATACCAACCTGAGCGGAAAAGTAGCCGTTGTCACCGGTGCCGGCGGCGTGCTTTGCAGCGCTTTTGCAAAAACCCTGGCCCGTGCGGGCGCCAAAGTGGCCCTGCTGGACCTGAACGAGGAAGCCGCGCAGAAATTTGCCGACGAGATCGTGGCAGAGGGCGGCGAGGCGAAAGCCTATAAATGCAACGTTCTGGACAAAGACGTGTGCTATGCCGTGGCAGACCAGGTGGAAAAAGACCTGGGCAAATGCGACATTCTGGTGAACGGCGCCGGCGGCAACAACCCCCGTGCCACCACCGACAAAGAGTATTTTGAGCTGGGCGACATCGACGCCGACACCAAGAGCTTCTTTGACCTGGACGCTTCCGGCGTGGAATTCGTGTTCAACCTGAACTTCCTGGGCACGCTGATCCCCACCCAGGCTTTTGCCCGTCAGATGATCGGCAAAGAGGGCTGCAACATCATCAACATCAGCTCCATGAACGCCTTCACTCCGCTGACGAAGATCCCGGCTTACTCCGGCGCCAAAGCGGCCATCTCCAACTTCACCCAGTGGCTGGCTGTTCACTTCTCCAAAGTGGGCATTCGCGTGAACGCCATTGCTCCGGGCTTCTTCTCCACCAAGCAGAACGCGAAGCTGCTGTGGAACGAAGACGGCACCCCCACGGCCCGCACCGGCAAGATCCTGGCTGCGACCCCCATGGGCCGTTTCGGCGAGAGCGAAGAGCTGGACGGCGGCCTGCTGTTCCTGTTGAACAATGAGGCGGCTTCCTTCATCACCGGCGTGGTTCTGCCCATCGACGGCGGCTTCTCTGCCTATTCCGGCGTATAATTTTTGGTACAATTTCACAAAGGTGGGAGATGGCTTTTGTCATCTCCCACCTTGCTTTTCCACGGGAAAAGGCGCACAATGTAGGTGCGAAAACAGGGGGGCGGATGTATGAGTGAAAAGACGCTTGTCCGGCCGGTGTTTACGGGGCAGGAGCTGCGCAAGCTGATTCTGCCGCTGGTGCTGGAACAGTTTTTGGCCGTGACGGTGGGCATGGCGGATACCATGATGGTCTCCACCGTGGGCGAAGCGGCCGTGAGCGGCATTTCTCTGGTGGATCAGGCGAACCTGCTGCTGATTCAGGTCTTTGCGGCTATGGCCACCGGCGGCGCCGTGGTGGCCAGCCAGTATCTGGGCCGCCGGGATCGGGACGGCGCCCGGGATTCGGCCCGGCAGCTGGTGTATGTGGTGTTGGCCTTGTCTGTGACGCTGGCGGTGGTGTGCGTTGTGTTCAACCGCCATCTTCTGCGCCTGATGTTCGGCCAGGTGGAGCCGGACGTGATGCAGGCTGCGGAAACTTATTTCTGGCTCAGTGCGCTGTCCTATCCCTTTATCGCAGTGTACAACGCGGGGGCGGCACTGTTCCGCAGCATGGGCAACTCCAAGGTTTCGCTGCTGGCGTCGTTTATTATGAACGTGATCAACATCGGCGGCAACGCGCTGCTGATTTACGGGTTCCAGATGGGGGTGGCCGGCGCGGCTACCGCCAGTCTGTTCTCCCGGATGACCGCCTGCTTTATGGTGCTGTACCTGCTGCGCAGCCGGCAGAACCCCATCTATCTGGAACAGGTGCTGCACCTGCATTTGGACGGCGGAAAAATCCGCAGCATTTTGAAGGTGGGCATTCCCAACGGTATTGAAAACGGCATGTTCCAGATCGGCAAGCTGCTGGTAGCCGGTTTGGTGGCTTCGTTCGGAACGGCGTCCATCGCGGCCAACGCCATCTGCAACAACATCGGTTCGCTGGTCAGCATTCCTGCTGCCGCCATCGGCCTGGGCATGGTCACAGTAGTGGGCCGGTGCATGGGAGCGGACGAAAAGAAGCAGGCCCGTACTTACACCCGAAATCTGCTTTTGATAGCCTGGGCCACCATTGTTGTGATGAACGGGCTCATTCTGGTTTTGGCCAAACCGCTGGTGGGCTTTTATGCCATGCCGGCCAGCACCACGGATCTCTCGCTGGAGATTTTGCGGGAGTTCTGTTTGTGGAGCATTTTCAGCTGGACGCCGTCGTTTGTGCTTCCCAACGCACTGCGCGCTGCGGGCGACGCAAAGTTTACCATGTGCGTCAGCATGGTCTCCATGTGGATCTTCCGCATCGGCATGTCGTATGTGCTGGCCTATGCGCTGGACATGGGCCTGCGGGGCGTGTGGCTGGCCATGTATATCGACTGGTGCGTGCGCGCGGTCATTTTCCTGTGGCGCGCCAAGGGCGACCGGTGGCAGCAGAAAAAGGTCATTGAATAAAAAGGGACGATTGAAATGCAGAACGTGTTTTTCGGTACGGAATGGGAGCCATCCGACCCCATCCTGCGTGCAAAACTGATCGAACACATTCTGGGGAAGATGACCGAATGGCAGGTGCCGTTCCTTTTCTGCCGGTTCAGCCGGGAGGCCTATACGGTCGATTTATGCCAAAGGGACCGTTTGAAACAGGAGGTGGAGAACCGTCTGTTTCAATACGAAGGTGCGGCTGTGACCTATGCGGGCACAAGCGATGTAATGGCCACGGTGCGGCTGTCGCAAAAGCAATTTGAAAAAGATGCAACTCTCTTTTTGAACTATTTCAGCGAACTGATGCTTGTGCTGCCACGGGAAGGCATTGCCTGGGAGAATTTCCGGGATATCTTTTGTCACGGATTTCCGCCCGGACAGCTGAAACAGGCCAAAAGCATGGCGCAGGAATTGCTGTTGATTGCAACGGATGAGGGGCGGGTACAAGAGCTCCGCTCAACCCAATAGAAAAGCCGCGCCCTTCTGCCTTTTTCAAGGCAGGAGGGTGCGGCTTTGTTTTATTTGCGGGAACGTGTGCGGAAAAGCCGGAGGGCGCTGACCACGGCCAGGGCCGCGGCGCCCAGCCAGAATACGGAGCTGAGCACCTGCAAAATCGAAATCTTTCCGCCGCTCCAGAACTCCCGGTGGAACACCGCGAAGATGCGGATGCCCGTCCAGTAGGGGGTGATCAGCAGAACCAGCACAACGGTGACCCATCCGATCACCAGCCCGGCGTTCCGCCTTATTCGCAGGCACACCGCGCCGCACAGCAGCAGATAGCCGCCCAGCAGCAGGAAGTTCTCGCCGGCAAACGGCCCCAGCACAAGCCGCAAAACGCAGCACAAAAGCCCGACGCCAAACAGGATCAGCCCCAGAATTTTCTGCGTGTCCAAGGCGCCGGCCCGCGGCGCCGGTGCCGGCGGAACGGGCGTGGGTGCCGGCTGGACGGGCGCTGGTTCCGGTGCGCGCCGGGGCACTGCATCCCCTTTGGCCAGTTCGTCCAGGGTGACGCCGAATACCTCGCTCAGGGCGATCAGTTTGTCCAGCTCCGGCACGCTGGCTCCGGTATCACATAGTTAAAAATATTGGTGTCATTTAATCAATTTTGCCGATAAAGCGGTAGAAGATTTCTACCTCCTGTTCCCGGCTTCCGTCCTCACCTTTGACCGCTTCATGGACAACGATTTTTTCAATCAGCGTATTCAAAAGTTCGGCGGTCAGTTCTGTTGGATTGACGCACTCTTTCATCAAGGCAATCCATTTTTCTGCGTCTGCGGCGTTCTGGCTTTCAGTGGCGATAGCGGATTGAAGCTGTTCAATCTTTGTGTCCAGTTCAGCCTGTTCGCTCTGGTACTTCCCGGACAGCATAGAGAAGTTGTATTCTGTGATACGCCCCGCCGCCCAGTCCTCATACATCCGGGCAAACAGGGTATCGACTTCGGCTTTCCGCTTCTCCGCTTTGTTCAACTCTGCGGCTTGCTTCTTTCTTGCGGCGGCCTGTCCCTTGTCATTGGCATTTAACAGCCGCTTCAAAAGCCGTTCTTCATCATGCTGTACCAGCCCCGACCAGTATTGCAGACGGGAGAGGACATAGGCGTAAAGCACATCATAGCGGATATAATGCATGGAGCATTGGCGTGTGCCCTGTCCGTACTTGCTACAATGATAATGGCCGTAAGGCTTGCTGTTCTGCCTGTTCTCCCCATAGGACAACGACCAGCCGCAATCCGAACATTTTACCAATCCGGAAAAAATCTGTGTTGTACCGTCCTTGCATTTTCTGCGGCGGTTTGCTATCTGCTCCTGTACCTGCCGGAAAACCTGTTCGCTGATAATCGGCTCCTGCGTGTTCTCCACCCGCACCCATTCACTTTGGGGCTTGCGTATCCTCCGCTTGTTCTTAAAGGAAATGTTTGTTTCCCGGTAGTGGATGGTATGGCCGATATAGGTTTCGTCTTTCATAATGCTCTTGACCTGCGCTATCGTCCATGCGTAGCTTTTTTCCTCTGGCGCACCCGCATAGATGTTTGCGAAAGTCCCGTCACGCTGGAAGTTGATAAATCCCGGCGTGGGAACCTTTTCCGCAATCAGTATTCTTGTGATACTGGCCGCCCCTCTGCCATGAATGGCGAGGTCAAAAATCTTCTCCACTATCCAGCGGGTTTCCTCGTCGATTATCAGCTTGTTTTTGATTTCCGGGTGTTTCCTGTACCCGATGGGAGCATAAGCGCCGATACGCTGTCCTGTGGCAAACTTTGCTTTGAAAGCGGCCTTTACCTTGCGGCTTGTATCTTTCGCAAACCATTCATTGAACAGGTTTTTGAACGGGACAAAATCGGAAAGCCCTTTCTCTGTGTCCTCATTCTCCGCAACGGCGATGTAGCGCACCCGTTTTTCCGGGAACAGAAATTCCAGATAGTAGTCCATCATCACATGTTCCCGCCCGAAACGGGAAAGGTCTTTCGTGACAATGCAGTTTACTTTTCCGGCTTCCACATCGTCCATCATGCGCTGAAAATCCGGGCGTTCAAAGTTCGTCCCCGACCAGCCATCGTCCACATACTCACCGACTACATGAAGTCCCTGTTCCTTTGCGTACTGTTGCAGGATTGTCCGCTGTGTTTCAATGCTTACGCTGTCACCATAGTTTTCATCGTCCCGGCTCAATCTCATATAAAGCGCCGTGTTGTAAATCGTAGTATTGTAAGGTTGTTTCACCGTTAAAAATCCTCCTTCTTAAAGAAACAACCCACGCTTACAATACTTTTGCTCTATGGCAATTATATCATAAGCGTGGGCGTGTTATCAATGATGGGCTATCAGGTTGAAGCGGCTTTTTCTGCGGTATGCCGCACCACATCTACAATCAGATCACCGAGGGGCTTCCCGCCTGCGGCGAAGTGTTCGGAGATTTTTATACGGTTGTTCCCACATACAAAATACTGCGTGCCGTTCTCTGCTTGTATGACCTGCCCTGTCCGGGGCGTAAAAATATCGCTTTCGCTTTTTGCCATCCAGTGTCCTCCATATTCAGTTTTCAAGGTACAATGCCGCACAGGGGCGGCGAAAATTTCTGCTTATATCTATCACCTTTCCTTTACTGTGTGCCGCTGTTGCCGTTTCACCTGCGCCAGCACTTCCGGCGGGATACGGTCAACGAAATTGCGGAGATTGTGTAATTCGCTTTCCAGCGTTGCCCGTTCCATGCGGTCTTTCATCTTGCCTTGCTCACTGGCCTTTGCCCTTGCTTCCAGCTTTTTGTTTTCTTCCAGCAGGTCATTGATTGTGACCTTGTACTTTTTCAACTGCCCGGAGAAGTTCTCCATCTGCGGGAACCACTTTTTCAGCATGAAGAGGGCTTCCTCTTTTTTCTTTCCGGCGTTCAGCGGGTTAATGCCGTCAAGGGCGGCTTCAATGGCTCTGGCCTGTTTGGAGAGGGAAACCGCCTGTTTGAAAAGCCGGGTGGGGATATGCTTCCGGCCTGTCTTGCTGGCACTCTCCCCACGCTCCAAGTCGGGATATTTCACCACCATATAGGCGTGAAAATCGTCCTGCCACTTCGTCAGGTTTGCCCGGTTGCCGATAATCTCCTTTGCACACAGGCGGTTGTCCTTTGTCAGCGGAACAAAGGTCAAATGCAGGTGGGGCGTTTTCTCGTCCATGTGTACCACCGCCGACACGATATTTTCCCGTCCTACCCGGCCAATGAGGAAATCTGCCGCCCTTTGGAAGAACGCCTGTATCTCCTTTGGAGATTTCCCCTTGAAAAACTCCGGGCTGGCGGTTATCAGCGTATCGACAAACCGTGTGCTGTCCTTGCGGGTTCGGCATCCGGCCTGCTCGATACGGCTCTGAATGAAGTGGTAATAGCGTCCCTCCGGCTTGACGATATGGAAATTGTATTTGCTCCGGCTTGTGTCAATGTCGGGGTTACTGGCGTATTGTTCTTTCTGCCTTTCGTGATGGGCTTCCAGCGGCCTTGCCGGGTTGCCCTTGTGCTTCTCAAACCGCAAAATTGCGTGTTGTGCCATTCTGCTCCTTTCCCCATTCCTTTCCTATCCTGGGTTTTCCACAGGGAAAATCCTGCCAGAATTATCTCTGATACGATAGGAATGGAATGGATATAAATAAATCATTTTAATCTTTGTATTTCTATATACCGTCCGGTTTTCGTACTTTAGGGGGGCGGTTTCCGTACTTCATGGGTACGGTTTTCAGCCCTCCGGCGTACCAGAACGGGATTTCTTGAAGTCGGTGTTCGGAACCGCTTCATAGGATTTTGGGAAAATGCGGTTGGGTTTTCCACAGCCCTGCTTCTGGATCTCCACCAGTCCGGCATATTGCAGTTCCCGCATGGTATTTACCGCTTTCTGCCGCCCACAGCGGAGCAGGTCAACTACCTCGCAGATGGGATAGTACAGGTAAATCCGCCCGTACTCGTCCGCCCACCCATTCTTGCGGGATAACTCTGTCCGGCGCAGGATAAAGGCGTACAACACCTTTGCCTCGTTGGACAGGGGCTTGAATGTAGGGGCTTCAAAGAGAAAATTCGGGAGCCGGGTGAAGCTGAACGCCTGTTCCGGCTGGTGAATGTAAATCGTGTTTGTCATATCGTGTTTTGTGGACGGTTAGAAGCCCGTTTTCCGGGGCGGGCGATACTTTATACCACCTGCCCCGGTTTGGGGCCTGCGAAGCCTTATAAATCAAGGCTTTTCCGCTCCTAACTGTCCACAGCAGACCTCCTTTTCCGTTCACTTTCTGTTTTCTGCCGCCTGTGAACTCTGGCGGCGCAGTCCGG
>NZ_JBBMFA010000049.1:0-1139 GCF_040096265.1 Ruthenibacterium intestinale | reverse complement strand
GTATCATCGGTGTACCAGTTTTTGTCGTACCAGGTGTAGCCTTCGGCTGCCGTCACTTCGGGCATGCTGGCCTGGGCTGTACCGGTCTCGCTGTAGTTGCCGTTCTCGTCGGTCAGCGTCAGCACTTCGCTGCTGATGGCGGGAGTGCCGTTGGCTGCTTCGTAGTTCACGACCACCTGGAACTTATCGGGGATCTGGTCGCCGTTGTCCGGGTCTTCATCCGGATCTTTACCCGGATCTACCAGAACGTCGATGTCATAGTAGACATTCAGAACATTCTGCGCCGGATCGATGCCGATGGTCTTGGGGCCATCGTCGCTGTTGAAGAGGTACGTCTGATCTTGGTACACCAGACGCTGGCTGTAGGTGATCGTCGTGCCATAAGCAGCGTTTCCGCTCTCCGGATCACGGTCGACCTCTACGCCCTCGCGGTTCAGATAAATGTGATTGACGGTGTAATCGTAATTGTTCACCGTGAAGGAACCAACCACGACCAGACTCTCTGCGGGCATGGTTGCGGGCAGTCCATCGGGATATTCCTCGACGGTCCAGCCGGAGAAGGTGTAGCCTTCGCGGTCTGCCGGATCCGCCATCAAGCTGATGGGCTGGTTGTAAACCTTTGTCTCAGAGGCATAGAAAGCGCCATCCAGCATGTAAGTGATGGTGTATTCCGCAACCGCCACTTCTTCGAAGGTCCAGGTGCCTCTGACGGTCACGTTGCTCTCGCCCATGACGCCGTTGTTGGGATCGGTCCAGCCGCTGAAGGTGTAGCGGCCATTCACGTTGCCATAGGCATCCGTGGTCTCCACGACGGTCTCACTGGTGTAAGTAGTATCGATCGTGTAGGGCTGGTTCTTCGCCAGGCCGATGATGGACTCGGGCAGAGTCTCGGTTGTGGGAACGTCGCCGTCCCAGCTGTAGTTCACGTCATACTTGGCAACTGCCACGTCTTCGAAGGTCCAGGTGCCTCTGACGGTCACGTTGCTCTCGCCCATGACGCCCTTGTTGGGATCGGTCCAGCCGGAGAAGGTGTACTGACCGTTGATGTTGTTGTACGCATCGTAGGTGTACACGATGGTCGCGCTGGTGTAGGTCGTGTCAATCTCATAGGGCTGGTTCTTCGCCAGGCCAATGATGGA
>NZ_JBBMFA010000048.1:0-14274 GCF_040096265.1 Ruthenibacterium intestinale | reverse complement strand
TCATTTCTCCATATTCTACTTTGGAAATTTCATTTTGCCTTTTTGGAAAATTCGTTTTGCCCTTTTTTAAATATTGACAGCTGCAAAAAATTATTTCAGTTCAACAACCGTGACACCTGACTCGCCTTCTCCGTAAGCGCCCAGCCGATAACTACGAACATTGGGGTGTCTGCGAAGGTGTTCATGGAGAGCTTTTCTCAGCGCACCTGTTCCTTTTCCGTGGATCAGATACAAAGTCGACTGACCGCTCATGACACCGTTATCAATAAACTTATCAGCCTCATGGATTGCTTCTTCTACGGTCAATCCAAGCAAGTTAATCTCCATGCTGGCGGAGCGTGTAACCCGATCCAGATTTCCGCCCGAAGAATTCCTTCGCGGCTGATATTTTTTCTGCGGCACAGGCTTTTGCTTTTGCGGCGCCGCCAATTTCGAAAGAGGCACTTTCGTCTTGATAATTCCAGCCCGGATCTCAACAAGGTTGTCTCGATCCGGATTGGACATGACAATGCCCGTCTTATCCAATTCCGGGATCCATACCTCCTGCCCCGGCTTCACACTTTTGAGCGGCGTGAAGACTTTAGCCGCCGTATGGACAACGTCCGATTGAACAAACAATTTTTCAGACTCTTTTCGAGCGATTTCTCTTGCACGAATCGCCCGCTGCCCAGCCGCCTGCTTTTGATCTTTCTCTAATTTACGAAGCTCATCCAGCAATTGATATGCATCATTCTGCACCTGCTGTGCCATGGTGCGTGCCTTCTCTCGTGCAGCTTCCAGTTCAGCCTCGCCTTGCGCGATCAACTTTGCGCGTTTCTCTTTTGCCTGCTCCAGGGCATGTTCTTCAGCATGGCGAAGACGTTCCATCTCCTCCTGCCCTTCTTTCAGCTGAATCTTCAAATCTTCCAGCTGAGAAAGTACGGTATCAAATTTTTTGTCCTCATCCGACATGTGTGCTTTGGCTCTTTCGATAACCTGTTTTTCCAGTCCTAACTTCTCACTGATGAGGAACGCATTTGACTTTCCTGGTACGCCAACACTTAATTTATAAGTCGGACGAAGTGTTTCCACATCAAATTCGCAGGAGGCATTCTGAACTCCGGGTGTCTCCAGAGCAAAAACCTTCATCTCTGAATAGTGTGTTGTTGCCATAATCTTCGCGCCGCGATCACGCAAAGCTTCGACGATCGAAACAGCCAGAGCTGCACCTTCTGCCGGGTCAGTCCCTGCGCCAAGCTCGTCCATCAACACAAGACTTCCAGTACCTGCTTGGCTCAAAATTTCTGTAATATTCTTAATATGCCCGGAAAACGTAGACAAACTTTGTTCAATGCTCTGTTCGTCACCAATATCCACCAAAATATTCTCAAACACACAGACAGTACTGGACTCGTGCGCCGGAATTAAGTAACCATATTGTGCCATCAAATTCAGCAAGCCAGCCGTTTTTAAGGTAACGGTCTTACCGCCAGTATTGGGCCCGGTAATCACCAGCGTATCATACCCGGCTCCCAGAGAAATATCTACCGGAACGACTTTTCCCGGATCAATCAACGGGTGTCGTGCCCGAACCAAAGAAAAGCATTGTTCACTTTGTACTTGAGGACACATCGCTTTCTGCTCCAAAGCCAACTCTGCCTTTGCAAAAAGCACATCCAGTTGAAGCATTGATTCATAGGCAAGCGAAAACATCGGCTCCAAGTCCGCGACCTGTGCCGAAAAAGCGGACAATATACGTTCAATTTCAGCCTGCTCCTGGTTACGCAGCTGCAAAATTTTTGCATTGGCTGCCACAACTGCCGTCGGCTCCACAAACAATGTAGAACCACTGGAAGAAACGTCATGAATCACGCCGCCTACTTCGCTTCGATATTCAGCTTTTACCGGAACAACAAAGCGTCCATTTCGCAGAGATACGACAGCATCCTGCAAGTATTTTCCCATGGTCTGCGACTTCGTGATACCGTCCAGTTTATCACGGATGGAACTTTCCACTCTTTGAATGCTCCGACGGATGTCATACAGCGTATTGCTTGCTCCATCAGCCATCTCTGTTGGTGATACAATCGCTTCTGTAATCGCTTTCTCCAACTGCGGTTGTGGGGTAATGGCATAAAAATAGTCATCCACCGGTAAATTTTCATGGTCAGTCAGCCCGTACCACTGCACCAATTCGCGAAAATTGCGCAGTGTACAAGCCACTTCCAGCAGTTCGCCCATGCTCAGCACACCGCCTTTACCGGCACGCCGAACGATCTTTTCCACATTTTCCACTTTAGAAATACGCGCTGAGCCGTTTTTAATCAAGAGTGTCGCAATTGCATCTGTCTGTGAAAGCATCATACGCACTTGTTCTGCATTTTCACCGGGTAACTGTTGCTCCAGCATCGTCTGTGCCTGCGGACAGGTTACAAAATGACACGCACGTGCAAGTATTTTATCAAACTCCAAAGATTGTAAGTATTTTTGCATGATTACCTCTTTAGTTATGAAAGAATGGTATTGAGAAAATCAGCGGTTTTCAAAGGTTTGTCCAAACAAGTATTTAAATAATCTGTAATCACCTTTCCCAACCGTTTTTCGCTTTCTTTTCCCAATGTAAAGGAAAACAACTTTTCATCACTGCTGAATACAATATGCCGCATTGCCGCCAGTGCCGAAGGGTCCAGATTACATATCTCTCCCCGTTTTCCGGCACAGTCAGAGCAAAAAATTTTAGATGTTTGCTTATCAAAGTAAAACGGACCGCCTTCATATCGAACGCAATCCGCACAAGCAACCAAATCCGGCATATAGCCAGCCAAAGAAAGCGCCCGCAGTTCAAAGACGGCTTTCAAAAAAGAAGACGAACGCTTATGCTCGCTCATCAAATAAAAGCTGTTTAAAAGCAGCCGAAGCATTTCTTTGGCCTCTTCATCCACAGGCGAAAACACACTGGTCAACTCCGAAAAATACATTGCCAGTGCCATATTTTCCATGTCATCGTGGATACCGTAAAAAACAGTCTGCACCTGTGCATCATCCACAATGTACATACTCTTCCCCTGGAAGAGCGTAAACTCGGAATAGCAAAAAAGCCCCGTGCCGCTGAACAACTTGTTTTTCAGCCGCAAAGCTCCTTTGGCCATTGCTGAGATGATTCCTTGCTCCGGTGTCAAAATAGAGAGCACGCGATCCGCCTCATTGGTCTTTGTCGCCCGCAGAACCAGTCCTTTGGTAATCGTCTGCATTCCTGTTCTCCTTGTTTTCAGCCTCCGGGCCTTTTTTGTAATGCAAATAGTCCTGAATCTGACCCGTGCTTTCAAACTGTTTCCAAAAACCATCCTGCTGTCTCATGGTGAAACACCTCCGCTTGTCAGCATTTATGATTCACCATTCTACCGCAGTTATGTGCGGAAACTTTGTCCAAATATCGTTCTTTATTGGCGGAATCCGAAATTATTCAAAAGGAAGTCGTTATCGCGCCAATCGTCTTTGATTTTGACCCAACATTGCAGATTTACTTTTGCGCCAAGGAACTCCTCGCACTCCAGACGAGCTTCACTGGCAATCTGTTTCAGCATTGCCCCGCCTTTTCCAATGATGATCCCTTTATGACTTTTCTTCTCGCAATAAATGTTAATATCAATATCAATGATATTTTTATCCGCCCGTTCTTTAAAACGCTCCACGGTCACTGCCGTGCCATGCGGAATCTCATCAAACAAATGAAGCAGCATCTTTTCCCGTACCACTTCGGCCACCAGCGCTTTCTCAGGCATGTCCGTATATGCATCATCCGGGAAATAGTGCGGACTTTCCACCGCGTATTTCTCAAGCTTATCCAATAGCGCCTGGTCACCTTTTTTGTCATACACAGAAAGCGGAAGGACCTCTTCAAACACCTTCAATGAAGACAAAAACTCTTTGCGCACTTCAAAATCAGAAGATTGCTTCAGCGTATCTGTCTTATTCACGGCAGCATATGCCGGCAGCTTTTTCGCACGCAGATCTTCAACAAGCGCACGTTCTGCTTCCGTCAACTCTCCATAGGGTTCAAAAAGCATGACCGCCACATCTACTTCGGCTACAGAATCCGTTGTCGTCTTGGTCATCCGTTCTCCCAGTTTTGTACGCGGCTTGTGTATTCCCGGAGTATCCAAAAACACAAACTGTGTCTTTCCTCTGGTCAGAATCCCCGTGATACGCGTACGGGTCGTCTGGGGCTTAGACGTTACAATCGCCACTTTTTCTCCTACCAAAAGATTTAACAGCGACGATTTTCCCACATTGGGGCGGCCCACTAACGCTACAAAAATTGATTTTGTATCAAAGCTCTGCAATTATTTCTCTCCTTTTTTTCCAAACACAAAGCGCCAAGCCACCGGCAAGGTTGCCAGCAGCAACAAAAGCAGTACCGGATGTTCTGCAAAATAGCCTAAAATTCTTTCAAAAACGGGAACGTTCCAGAATAAAAATACGCCGGCTACTGCGCATCCAATGCTAAAAATCAGAACAGCCCCGGCGGCCATGTCCTTGACCACGCCGGCCGTGCGATAACGCTCCGGCGCTGGCCGCTCCATCACTCGCTCGATGCTGGAATTTACCAGTTCCAGCGCCATTACGCCAACCACCATGATGGTAATCAGTGCATACTGCGTCGACGTAAAGTCGTAAAACAAAGAAAACAAATAGACATAAAAGGCGGCGCACAGATGAAAACGCATGTTCCGTTCCTGTTGAACGGCAGCACGTATCCCTTGCGCCGCATAAATAAAACTATCGATGAAACGGTGCTTCATCGCTTACACCTGATCGGCGCTGTATGAAACAGTCCGCGGAAGGCCCAACTGAATCAGTGTAGCTTCTTCCTTCTCACGCATTCTTACTGCCTCAAGTCCGCCGCATTCATGGTCATAGCCCAGCAGATGGAACATGGAATGAACCGTCAAAAAAGCGACCTCGCGCTGCAGAGAATGGCCGTACAACTCCGCCTGTTCCATAGCGCGTTCCATGGAAATCACAATATCACCAAGCATAGCGGCTCCCGTTTCCTGGTTGATGTCATAATTGCCGTTCTCACCCAAGGGAAAACTTAAAACATCTGTCGCCTGAGGTTTATTGCGATATTGCTCGTTCAGCTGTGCAATTTTTTCATTGTCCACAAACGTCACACTGATTTCGGCGGAGCCTTCAAAATGCTCATACTCCAAAACAGCATGACAAGCACGACGAATCAGGATACGCAGCCCAGAAGGGACTTTTACTTTGTTCTGATCGTTGGTAATGTACACTTTGTGAGACATGTTCCGCTCTTCCTTTCTTATGATCGTTTATTCCGCGCTGAACGCGCTTTATCATACGCCTTGATAATATCCTGCACCAAACGATGGCGCACCACATCTTTTTCCGAAAAGTACATCATGGCGATTCCCTGAACCTGTTTCAAAACAGCCAAGGCATCCACCAAGCCGGAACGCGCCTTGTCCGGCAGGTCGATTTGCGTTACATCGCCTGTAACAACTACTTTGGACCCGGCACCCATACGCGTTAAAAACATTTTCATCTGTTCCGGGCTGGTATTTTGTGCCTCATCCAAAATGATAAATGCATCGTCCAGCGTTCGGCCGCGCATGTAGGCCAGCGGGGCCACTTCGATCAGTTGTTTTTCCAAAAGTCCCTGATATTTTTCTGCTCCCAGCATATCGAACAGCGCATCGTACAAAGGGCGCAAATAAGGATCCACCTTATTCTGCAAGTCACCCGGCAAAAAGCCAAGTTTTTCCCCGGCTTCTACCGCCGGCCGCGTCAAAATGATTCTGCTTACCTCGTGCGCCTTAAAGGCTTTGACCGCCATTGCAACTGCCAGGTACGTTTTGCCTGTACCGGCTGGACCAACCCCAAACGTAATTGCGTTTTTAGAAATCGCCTGAATATAAGCTTTCTGCCCCAGGGTTTTGGGCCGGATCGGCCTTCCTTTGGCCGTGATGGCAATAAAATCCCCCGTCAATTCTTTTATTTTACCTTCGTCTCCGGAAGCAGCCAAAGAGATGCAATACCGAACAGTTTGTTCTTCCAAAGGCGTGCCGTTCTCCCGAAGCGTCAGCATGGAATCTACAGCCTTCGCCGCTTTCATCACGCCTTCTTCGTCTCCGGAAAACTTGATCTGCGTACCCCGGCAGACCGCCGTCACATGAAACGCCTGTTCCAACAACTTGATGTTTTCGTCGCAATTTCCAAAAATTGCGAGCGCGGTATCCATGCAATCCACTTCCAGCAGCTGCTCTGCCATTCAAACACCCCTGCCATTTGTCGAGTTTGATTTTATTATAGCATATTTATCAAAATTTTAAATAGTATTTTGTGCACAACCTCTACAAATTTTCATCATCTTTTTCTGCATTTCCTGCAAATCCGGAAAACGGTACTGTTTTTGCAATATCTGTTTCCATTGTTAAGCGCATCCGAACGGTGATGGAATCTTCACTTTTCTCTATCTGAGTCGAGCGGTCCAAAATTTTATAACTTTCGAACTGGCTTGAAACGGATTGATAAATTTTTTGTTCCGCAATCGCCTGGGCCAAATCCGGTGAAAGTTCACATTCAATATTTTGGACCTCCCGATACAATGTTGTCTCAATGGTCGCAGGAAAATGAAGCCCGCCTATAGACAAAGCAGAAAGAGACGTTTGCTGAAACCGTGTGGCCTGTGCGGAAGAAGATTTTGGCAGGCTGAATGCGTGCCCTGCAATCAAAAAACGGCTTTCACGGCCAATGATGCGCCCCGGCATTTGTGCGGAAACCTTCAGTGGCTGTGTAACCTGATATTCCTTTTCGATTTGCGCATAAATTCTTGCCGCCGCTCTCCCATACAGCAATGCGCCGGTTTTTCCAACCGTACATCCACTGACCAGAACTTCCCCTTGCGCTACCGATTGTCCCGCCTGCTTCTGTGCAAAACCGCCATCAATTTCCTGACGAAGAATAATCCCATCGCAGGCAGCTACAATTTCCGTCAGTGCTTTCTCCTGCATCTCCGGCTGTTGTGTTCGGTCTACTTTTTCCACTTCCAAGCGACCGTGAATAAAATTCAAACGGACCCAGCTCAAATCATCACGTGCAACAAATATCTGCGCTGCAACGGATTCCAGATAATTTTCATCCGCCACAGCACCTTCGTATATCCCATACCCTGCCAGTTCTTTACGCATTTCAAGCTGCTCCGCATTCGAAAAATCCACAAAAGAAATGTTCCAGATCAGCTGTCTTCCGCAAGCAAACAAAGCAGCAGCCAGAACAAGCCCGATAACAATGCTCCAGTGCCGGCGATAACCGGCAAGAAAAAAGCTCACGCCTTTACGTTTGACGACATGAATTCTGCACTTATTCGCCCGGGCTATTTTTCGCAGACGCCTATAAGTCCGCAAATGTGTTTGGGCCAGAAATCCCGTCGCGGTTGGACGAATCTTTTCCACACAAAGGCTCTGCTGTGCGCACTGGTTAAAAAAACGTTCCCCCAAACCGCCGACCAGCTCAAATTCTACGGTTCCTACGTATAGATGTTTTTTATGCATGTTTCATCTCTCCTTTTCCGAAAAGCAGAGCGAAAACAATGTTCCCCTGACAGTGATCAGCTTTTTCTGGAAAGTATCCACCTGGATTCCCTCCCCTTCGATCGTAACTGCTTGACGCCCCATATCCAATTTCAGATGATTGATATCATATTGGATGATTCCCCTGCAATTTTCGACTTCGAAGAAGCCATTGCAGTTGATATGCAAAACCGGCTGCCCGTACAATGCGTTCTGCGCTCCTCCATCTGTGACACCGAAAGCGCGCTTGAAAGAGAATTTTTCACACTTCTTGTTCTGTCTTCCCATACGCAGCCTCCCTGTTATTTTTTTGTTGCCCGTCATATATCTATATCGAACAGGAGGAGATATTTATGAATCGGAAGTCATTTTTTCATAAGACAATTGATTTTTTGTCGGCCAGTGCGATTCTGGCAATGGTAATTGTGCTTCTGGTCGAGCCGCAGCGTGCCATGAAAGGAGCACTGCAGGGGCTTTCTCTTTGCTGTCAGGTCATCATACCAAGTCTGTTTCCATTCCTTGTGCTATCCCGGCTGCTTCTGGAAAGCCCACTTGCCGGACCGCTGGGTGCTCCTCTTTCCCCTTATACAAAATGCCTGGGGATTCCATCACGAAAAGCGGCCGGAGCACTTCTGTGCGGTCTGCTGGGCGGCTTTGCCGCCGGAGCAAGCGCTGTAGAACAACTCTATGAAGCCGGAGAATTGACCAAGCAGGAAGCAGAGCGTCTGCTGGTCTGCTGCATCGGATCAAGTCCTGCATTTATCGTTGGGAGTGTAGGCGCCGTAATGCTCCACTCCGTCTTTGCTGGCTGGCTTCTTTTTCTTTCACAGGTAAGTGCTTCTTTAATCTGCGGAGCGTTTTTCCGTATATCGAAAGCATCGCGAACCGGCGTTTCTCTTTCCTCTCTATCCTTGCCCAAAACGCTTCCGAGAGGAATTCCGAACGCGATTGAAAAAGCGGTCTTTTCTACCAGCATTTTATGCGGGTATATCATTCTATTTTCTTTTCTGGCGGAAATGCTGGCTCCCGCTACGCTCCCCACTCTTCCCAGATTCTTATTAACTCTGCCTCTGGAAGTCACCAACGCCTGCCGAGCCGGAGCATCTGCCGTTGCAGCCCGCCTTACACTGTGCGATCTTGCGTTAAGCTTCATGGGATTTTCGGTTTTTCTGCAGGTGCGCTCACTTACATGCGCGCACTTTTCTTTAAAAGCGCTTTTGGTTTCCAGAATTCCTCATGCATTTCTTTCATTACTGCTTTTAAAAGCATTGCTTTACTTCTTCCCAAATGCACAGACTGCCAGTACCGCCATTCCTTCTCTGTTTGCTTTCAGAATGCCACTCGATGTGATCTGCATCTTTTTTCTTTTGTGCGTTATGATCACATGTCACCGAAAAAATTTTTCAAGTTTACCTTCCCAGTCAAATGGAGTATAATGAGATCATCTTTGAGGAACGGGGATTCAAACATGTCCATTTTTTCCAGAAATAAACCTTTGTTCGGCGCGACGATTCAGCCATCCTGTGAATACTGCGTTTTCAGCCGCCCTTCGCAAGATTCCGGAATGTTTTACTGTCAAAAAAAAGGCATTGTGGAAAATACATTTCACTGTCGTTCATTCTCATACGACCCGCTTCGGCGAATTCCCAAAAGGCGCCCTCCGATGCCAAGCTTTACTGCCGATGATTTTAAACTGTAAAACAAAAAAGACCCGGCACAAAGCCGAGTCTTTTCTGGAGCTACTGATCCGATTCGAACGGACGACCTGCTCATTACGAGTGAGCTGCTCTACCTGCTGAGCCACAGTAGCATAATCGCGTCTTTATCTATTATATGGATTTTTTCCAATTCGTCAAGAGTTTTTTTCAGAACCTGTAGACGTTTTTCTTTTTTTCATGTAAAATAGACGCGTTATTAAAAAGGATTTGAGGTGACATTTTGATAACCGAAAGCATTGCAATTCTGGCGATTATGCTGTGCCTGATCGTAGTGTTTATCCGCGCTCAGCAATCGGACTACGCTCTCGGCGTCACGCCGCTTTTTCTGGTTCCCTTTATTCACCTTTTTGCTGTGGCTGTTTTCTATTTGGGCCGTGTGCCCTTTTTCGGGTTTGCTCCTCAGGTTGCTGTTGCCTTTGCAGATATCGCCGCAGCTGCCGTATCTGGTGCGTTTATCTTTTCCTTCAGTCAGCACATCAAAAAAAGCCGAAATCGGAAATTGTATATTGCACTGATGTGTGGATACAATGCGGTACTTGCGTGCACCTACGTATACCGCATCCTGGCCCCACTTCTCCTGCACGAATAAACCACGCTCAAAGCGAAAGCCTTACCGGCTTTCGCTTTTTTATATTTCTCGGGGTTGACAAACCAGTTTTTTAGGATTAACATATGAACAGATATTCATATGAAAGGATGTATCAAATGTCTGAGTCTGCCGCTTACCCGGAAGTTGAGCGCTGCGGTTTTTTATACGTACATGAAGATACGGTTCAAAAAGTCATGTCCCTGATGCCTCCGGACGAAACTTTGTATGATCTCGCAGAGTTATTTAAAGTGTTCGGCGACTCCACTCGTATCCGCATTTTGTATGCGCTTTTTGAAGCCGAGCTTTGTGTATGCGATATTGCACAGCTTCTAGGGCTGAGCCAAACCGCCGTTTCACATCAGCTGCGCGTATTAAAGAATTCAAAGCTGGTAAAGTTCCGCCGAGAAGGAAAAACCGTCTTTTATTCTCTTGCCGATGATCATGTGCGGAGAATCATCGGTCAAGGGATGGAACATATTGAAGAATAAGCAAGGAGAGTGTCACTTATGAAAAAAACATTCAAACTGGTCGATCTCGATTGCGCGCACTGTGCTCAAAAAATGGAAGATGCCATTCAAAAGCTGGACGGGGTACAATCTGCCAGCATCAGTTTTCTGGCGCAAAAACTGACTATTGAGGCAGAGGATACACGCTTTGACGAAATCATGAAGAATGTGGTCAAAGCGTGCAAACGCATAGAGCCCGATTGTGAAATTAAACTGTAACGGGAGCCGGGCTTTTGACGAAAGCCCGGCATTTTTCCAAGCTTCCGTAAAGGAGAATGCTTTATGACAAAAAAACAACGAAAACTTTTGACACGCATTTTGATCAGTGCCATTCTTTTTGTACTTGCATTGATGCTCCCCTTATCCGGCCCTTTTCAGCTTGCGGCTTTTCTTGTCCCCTATTTTGTAATTGGATGGGACGTTTTGTGGAAAGCTATCCGAAATATTCTTCACGGCCAAATTTTTGACGAAAATTTTTTGATGGTGATCGCCACCATCGGTGCTTTGATACTGGGAGTCATCAAGACCCATGACTATGCCGAAGCGGTTGGCGTCATGCTGTTTTACCAGGTTGGTGAACTGTTCCAAAGTTATGCTGTTTCCCGTTCGCGCCAATCCATTGCACAGCTCATGGATATCCGGCCGGACTATGCCAACATTGAACGGGATGGAAAACTGACCCAAGTGGACCCCGAAGAGGTACGCCCCGGCGATACAATTGTCGTGCAGCCGGGCGAGAAAATTCCCCTCGATGGAATCATTTCAGATGGTACTTCCACCATTGATACATCCGCGCTGACCGGTGAATCGGTTCCCCGCAGTGCTTCTGCCGGGAATGAAGTAATCAGCGGCTGTGTCAATTTAAGCGGGGTTCTGCACATTACAGTCACCAAAGAATTCGGTGAGTCGACTGTTTCCAAAATTTTGGATCTTGTGGAAAATGCAAGCAGCAAAAAAGCCAAAGCCGAACATTTCATCACCAAGTTTGCACGCTGGTACACTCCCTGTGTGGTGATTGCCGCAGTGCTGCTTGCGATTTTCCCGCCGCTTTTCTTCGGTGGTATTTGGACAGATTGGATCGAACGTGCACTGATCTTCCTGGTCATCTCTTGCCCTTGCGCTCTGGTAATTTCCATTCCGCTGAGCTTTTTCGGCGGGATTGGCGGAGCATCCCGCTGCGGTATTCTCGTAAAAGGCGGCAATTATCTGGAAGCTCTTGCACAAACCGATGTGATGGTGTTTGACAAGACCGGCACCTTGACCAAGGGCACTTTCCAGGTAACGGAAATTCACCCGCAAAACGGCATTGCCGCTCAGGATCTGCTGGAAATGGCCGCCCTTGCAGAAATTTACTCAAAACACCCCATTTCCCTGTCTTTGCAGAACGCCTGTACAGCCCCGCTTGATTCCAGCCGTGTGACAAATGTTCATGAAATTGCAGGACATGGAGTGACTGCCTGTGTTGACGGTCGAACAGTAGCAGCCGGAAATGCCAAATTGATGGAAGAATGCAAAATCTCTGTTCCGCCCTGCGATTCACTTGGCACAATCGTCTATCTGGCCGTTGATGGTGTTTATTGGGGACAAATCGTGATTGCAGACGAAGTAAAGCCCGATGCCGCTGACGCGATTTGTCTGCTGAAAAAAGCCGGGATTCAAAAAACCGTGATGCTGACCGGAGACAGTCGTGCAGTGGGAGAAGCAGTAGCCCGTCAACTCGGACTGGACGAAGTTCATGCGCAGCTTTTACCGGCAGATAAAGTTGAAATTGTCGAGCGTCTTCTGGCAGAAAAAGCCCCCAATAAAAAACTCGCCTTCATAGGCGACGGTATCAATGACGCGCCGGTTCTCTCTCGTGCGGACATCGGCATTGCCATGGGCGGTCTTGGTTCCGATGCCGCCATTGAAGCAGCAGATATTGTCCTGATGGATGACGCCCCTTCCAAAATCAGCACTGCTATTCGTATTTCCAAAAAGACCTTGCGAATTGTCCGACAAAATATTATAATCGCACTGGGAATTAAAGGTTTGTTCCTGTTGTTAGGCGCTTTCGGCATGGCCAATATGTGGGAAGCGGTATTTGCGGATGTCGGCGTTGCAGTTATTGCTATCTTAAATGCTGCACGCGCCTTGAATGTAAAGGAGTTCCAATGAGCACATCGTCTGAAATTCTAAAAATTGAACATTTGTCCTGGAGTATTCCGGACGGCGCAGAAGTAATCCGTGATCTGGACCTTTCTCTGCAAAGCGGAAAACTGATTGCTGTCACCGGCCCCAACGGCGGCGGAAAAACTTCCCTTGCCAAGTTGATTGCCGGACTCGCGCAGCCCTCCAGTGGCCGCATCCTTTTGAATGGTGCGGATATTACCGCATTGGATATTACTCAACGCGCACGTTTGGGAATTGCTTTTGCGTTCCAGCAGCCCGTTCGTTTCAAAGGCCTTACTGTCCGGGATTTACTGGAACTTGCCGCTGGCGGTCGTCTTACAGACGGTGAGCTCTGCGCACTTCTGGGGAAAGTAGGTCTTTGCGCCAATGAGTATATTCACCGCGAGATGAACGCCTCCCTGTCGGGCGGTGAGGCCAAACGAATCGAAATTGCCACGGTGCTGGCTCGTTCAGCACAGCTCTCTATCTTTGACGAGCCGGAGGCCGGCATCGATCTTTGGAGTTTCACCCGTCTCGTAGAAACATTCCAGGAGCTGCGCCGAAATCAGCGCGGAACACTCCTGATCATTTCTCATCAAGAAAGGATTTTGTCCATTGCGGATGAAATCATTGTGCTCGCAGACGGAAAGGTTCGCACGATGGGACCGCGCGAAACGGTTCTTCCTTCTCTTTTGAATGACGAGCATGCCGCTCTCTGCCCGCTTGAGAAAGAAGGTGTTTGACATGAATGAAATCACCGATCAGCTGCTGCATCTTGTGTCCGATTTTACAGGGAGCTTTCAAGGTGCTTATAATATTCGCGAAGACGGACAATGTGCCGGACGTCAGTCCACCAAAAACATTCGCATTGAATCCAAACAAGGACTTCCGGGTTTGGAGATTCACATTGCTCCAGGAACCAAAAATGAAACGGTCTATATTCCCGCTTGTGTCACCCACAGCAATGTAGATGACCTGGTTTACAATGACTTTTTCGTTGGGGAAAATGCTGACGTGACCATTGTCGCCGGATGCGGTGTTCATTCCGACGGTGAAGAAGAAGCTCGTCACAACGGAATTCATCGTTTTATCCTGGGCAAAAACGCCCGTGTTCTTTACAAAGAAAAGCACATTGGAACGGGCAAAGGAAACGGCAGCCGCACCATTGACCCGGTTACGGACGTGACTCTGGGCGAAGGTTCCTATCTGGAAATGGATACTGTGCAAATTTCCGGCGTGGATCACTCAACTCGGAAAACGACGGGAACGTTGGGACCCCGGTCTAAAATGGTTGTGCGGGAACGCATCATGACCACCGGTACCGAGACGGCTACCACCGATTTTGAGGTAACTCTTCAAGGGAAAGATTCCGGTGTGGATTTGATTTCCCGTTCCGTGGCACGCGGACAGTCACATCAAGAGTTTTCTTCCAAAATTCACGGAAAGACACGCTGTACCGGCCACTCGGAATGCGATGCGATTCTTGCGGAACAGGGTACAGTAACCGCTACGCCTTCCCTGGATGCTTCTCATGTAGACGCAGCTTTGATTCACGAGGCCGCCATCGGAAAGATTGCAGGCGAACAAATTCTGAAGCTGTGCACACTGGGTCTGACCGAAGAACAGGCTGAGGAAAAAATCATTGAAGGATTCTTAAAATAAAAAAGTAACCCACCAGCGAAGCTGGTGGTTCTTCAGAAGCGGGCAAAGCCCTAAAATACTAGCCACGCCTAAAGGCGTTG
>NZ_JBBMFA010000047.1:0-41176 GCF_040096265.1 Ruthenibacterium intestinale | reverse complement strand
ATACCTTTTTTGAGCCATCTCTTTTTCACCACCACCATTCATTTTCGGGGTTGACTTTTAATAGTTAATCTTTCTGTCTTAAGTGTATACAAATTGATGGATGAAAAAGGGGCCATTTTATGCCCCGAGAAGAAAGGAAATAAAAAAGGCGACAGTTCGTATTTCTGCCCGTTGTATTTTTAGACTTTACCCATACGAGACAAGTAAATAAAATAAAAAAGAGTGCCAATAGACTCACTTTTCAGCATTGGGACGTCCCAATGTGGAAGCGGGAGCCTATTGGCACTCTTTTATAAATTATTTTTTAAAATATAAAGCTGTGTTGTACAGTCGAAAGGTGTGTTATACTAAAGAAAACCCAATAAAAATGGCGGCGGATAGGGATTTTCACAAGGGAAATGGCATTTGCTTTTGGACGAAGGCAGTGAGGAGTCGATACATAAGATGGAACTCATCAACAACACTACAAAAACTCTGCGGGATGACCTTACGATTGAAATCAAAAAAGGAAGCCGGTTGTCGATTGCTGCGGCCTGTTTCTCCATCTATGCGTTTCAAGAACTGAAAGCGGAACTGCAGAATATCGAAGAGCTTCGTTTCATTTTTACGTCGCCCACCTTTACAACCGAAAAGGCGAAAAAAGAAAAGAGGGAATTCTATATTCCTCGTCTTAACCGTGAGCGCAGTCTTTACGGCACGGAATTTGAAATCCGGCTGCGCAATGAATTGTCGCAGAAATCCATTGCAAAAGAGTGTGCGGATTGGATTCGTCAGAAAGTCACATTCAAATCCAATGTCACCAACGAGAATATGCCGGGTTTTATCAATCTGGACGATAAGAACTATATGCCGGTCAACGGATTTACGACAGTAGACCTTGGCTGCGAACGCGGCAATTACGCTTATAATATCGTGCAGAAAACAGAGGCTCCGTTTGCAAATCTCTATATGGAGCTGTTCGACAGCCTCTGGAATGATGAGAAGAAACTTCAGGATGTTACCGATGAAGTGATCGAGAACATTTCTGCAGCCTATGCAGAGAATGCTCCGGACTTCATCTACTTTGTGACGCTGTATAATATCTTTAATGAGTTTCTGGAGGACATTTCAGAAGATGTTCTCCCCAATGAGGCCACCGGCTTCAAGCAAAGTAAAATTTGGAGTATGCTCTATAACTTCCAGCGCGACGCTGTTCTGGCCATTATCAATAAGCTGGAAAAATATAATGGCTGTATCTTGGCCGACAGCGTAGGTTTGGGCAAAACTTTCACGGCTTTGGCCGTGATAAAATACTATGAGAACCGCAACAAATCGGTTTTGGTGCTCTGCCCTAAAAAACTAACCAACAACTGGAATACCTATAAGGACAATTATGTCAACAACCCCATTGCGTCAGACCGTCTGCGGTATGACGTGCTTTATCATACAGATTTGAACCGCGACTATGGCAAATCAAACGGCCTTGATTTGGACCGCCTAAACTGGGGCAACTATGACCTCGTTGTAATCGATGAGTCTCACAATTTCCGAAATGGTGGAAAGCTGTCCGGTGAAGAAGGCGAAAAAGAAAACCGCTATTTGCGTCTTTTGAATAAAGTGATCCGTACAGGCGTCAAGACGAAAGTCTTGATGCTGTCTGCCACGCCGGTCAATAACCGTTTCAACGATTTGAAAAATCAGTTAGCGCTTGCCTATGAAGGCAATACCGAACTGATTGATGAAAAGCTGAATACAACCCGCAGCATTGACGATATCTTCAAAAATGCACAGCAGGCTTTCAATACATGGAGCAAATGGCCGCCAGAAGAACGCACCACCGAAAACTTGCTCAAAATGCTGGACTTTGACTTCTTTGAGGTACTGGATGCCGTTACCATTGCACGTTCGCGAAAACATATCCAGAAATATTACGACACCAGCGCCATCGGTACATTCCCGACTCGCCTGAAGCCGGTTTCCTTGCGCCCCAAACTGACGAATCTGAAAGAAGCCATCAACTACAATCAGATTTTTGAGCAGTTGATGCAGTTGGATTTAACAATATATACTCCAACGCATTTTATACTGGGCAGCAAAATAGAAAAGTATGCGGAGCTCTATCAGGATAATAAAGTGAATGTCGGTTTCACACAGGCAAACCGTGAACAGGGCATCCGTCGCCTGACCGCTATTAACTTGATGAAGCGGATGGAAAGCTCTGTCTATTCGTTCAATTTGACCCTGAAGCGGATTCTTGCCCTGATTGACGATACGATTCAACGCATTGATGCCTATGATAAAAACGCAGGTGATACGTTGAGCCTGACCGACATCAGCAACATGGAAGACCAGTTTGATGCGGACGATCAGGGCGAAAGCGAACTGTTTACCTTTGGCCGGAAGGTCAAAATCGAAATTGGCGACATGGACTATGTGTCGTGGCGAAGAAGTCTGGTGAAAGACCGGGATGTTCTGGAATTGCTCACGTTGATGGTGGGTGATATTACGCCTCAGTATGATAGCAAGCTGCAAAAGCTGCTGCAGGTTCTGAAAAATAAAATAGAGAATCCGATCAATCCTGGCAACCGTAAGGTCATCATCTTCACTGCTTTTGCCGACACCGCTGAATACCTGTATGAGAATGTAAGCCCCTATATGCTGGAAACCTTTGGCCTACATACGGCCATGGTGTCCGGCAATGTAGAGGGCCGTACCACCGTGCCCAAATTGCGCAGTGATTTGAATACGGTTTTGACCTGTTTCTCGCCCATCTCAAAGGACAAGCATCTGCTGATGCCCGGCGATAGCCGCAGTATCGATATTCTGATTGCTACCGACTGTATTTCCGAGGGCCAAAACCTGCAGGACTGCGATTATCTGATCAATTACGACATCCACTGGAACCCCGTACGTATCATTCAGCGTTTTGGCCGGATTGACCGTATCGGCAGTAAAAACGCCTGCATTCAGCTTGTGAATTTCTGGCCGGATGTGACGCTGGACGAATACATCGACCTGAAAGCCAAAGTGGAAACCCGTATGAAAATTGTGGATATGACTGCTACAGGCGATGACAACATCCTGAGCGAGGAAGAAAAAACCGATTTGGAGTATCGCAAAGCGCAGCTGCGCAGGTTGCAGGAAGAAGTGGTGGACATTGAGGAAATGTCCAGTGGGATTTCCATCATGGACTTGGGTCTCAATGAGTTTCGACTGGATTTGCTGGACTACATGAAAGAGCATCCTGATATTGAGCACGCGCCCTTTGGACTTCATGCGGTAACTGCCGCAACACAGGATATGCCTGCTGGTGTGATTTTTGTTTTAAAGAATCGTTCCGGCACAGTCAACATCGACCATCAAAACCGATTGCATCCATTTTATATGGTTTATATCAGCAAAGCGGGAGAAATTGTCTGCGACCATCTTTCCCCGAAGCAGATGCTGGATAAGATGCGGTATCTCTGCAAGGGGAAAACGCAGCCCATTCCGGAGCTGTACCGCGTTTTCAACAAGGAAACGCATGACGGAAAAAACATGGAAGGCTTTTCCCGTTTGCTAGGGGATGCCATTGCTTCCATCATTGAAGTGAAAGCCGAAAGCGACATCAATAGCTTTTTGGGCGGCGAGCAAATCAGTTTTCTGGCCAATAAGATGAAAGGTCTGGATGATTTTGAATTGGTTTGTTTCTTGGTAGTCCGTGATGTTCCCGAAAAAAACAGCCGCAAGGATGCGTTCCGCCTTGTGATTGCCGGCAGCAGAGAGTTTGCGGATTATTCCGCGCTGACCAGTGCGGTGGACGCATATTTGCAGAAACTTGCGCCGAAAAAGTCCGTAGTGATTGTCAGCGGAACGGCCAGAGGCGCCGACCGTCTGGGGGAACAGTACGCCCGGAAAAAAGGATATCAATTGGAAGAGCACCCTGCAAATTGGCATTATTACGGAAAGGCGGCCGCTGTAAAACGCAATACGGAAATGGCACAGATTGCGGATGCTGCTATTGTATTTTGGGATGGAGCGTCCGCCGGAGCAAAGAACATGATCGAGTGTGCCGAAAAAGCGAACATTCCTTGTGAAGTAGTTCGCTTTGAATCGTTCGGGAGGTGAGCGGATGCTGGGATTGCCGAAGTCTACGGAATTGAATCAGCCGCTGCCTAAAACAGCCATTTATGCCAAGTTTCAAATGAATACGGCGGAAAAGGCGAAAATTGATGCGGACATTTCCCGCATCGTGATCGTCAATGAAGTGTCAGCTGCAAAGCTGAATCTTGCATCGGGTACGACAGCGCTATTTTCACTGCTGAAAAAAGTGCCCATGATTTTGATAAGGCGTTCCGCGCCACAAAAGCAATTCAGGATTATGTGTTTACGGATGGCATTGCGGAGCAGAGCATCGAACGCCGATTTGCGCAGGATTTGGATGCTGCTGAAGAGGTGTGCGTGTATGCCAAACTACCCAAGGGATTCCATATCCCGACGCCGGTGGGTAACTACTCTCCGGACTGGGCCATTGCTTTCTATGAGGGAACAGTGAAGCACATTTTCTTTGTGGCTGAAACGAAAGGAACCATGGAGACGCTGCAGTTAAAGCCGATTGAGCAGGCGAAAATCCGCTGTGCCCGTAAGTTATTCAATGAGCTATCTACCAGTAAAGTAAGGTATCATGATGTGGATAGCTATCAGCACCTGCTTGATGTGATGAAGACGATTTGAGAATCGGAGGAGGATAGGCGTATGTCAGAGTGCGCTCCATTTTATAGGAAATACATTCAAGGTGTTGTATCTCAGGCAAATTTGCAAAAGACTGCTTTGAACAGAAACTTTGTGTATGGACAACTGACAAAATGGCTGCGACAGCAAAACATCCGCCTTGAAAAAGAGATGTTCCGAGCCGTATTGTCTGTTTGCAACCAGCTGGCAGACGATTATCTGACATCCGGATCAGAAGATATTAAGGTGGTTAGTGAAAAAAGCCGATATTTTCACACTTTTACGGGTTTGGATGGACTTCATACCGATACCAAACAGGTGAAAAAGTATATAACGGATTTTTGGCCCATACTGAAGGAGTGTCTGGATACGGACAAGGTATTAGAAGATGCATCCTTACGAAGTAGGCGAGTGGATGTTGTCTGCGTAGGACGGTTGTTTGATTCTATTTTGGAATATGTGGCTGATGATCAAAAAGAGCAAGTTGTCACATTAATGGACGAATTTATGCGATGTGATTTGGAAAGTTAAATCTAGGAGTAGCCGAGTTTCGGAAAGGCTAATTAGCCTTTCCGAAACTCGGCTTTTTTCTTCACCAGCTTGCATTAAATTCTAGAGAAGATATGAAGAAATTTATGCTTGAAAAATGTGCGAAATCAAAAATTGAAGAAACTTTTATGTTGAACATAGTTGCCGTTATCATATTAGACAGGGCAGAAGGGACGACTCCATTTCATTTTGATAAAGATTACAGAATCAGTAATAAAAAGTATCAACATTTACTTGCAAAAAACAATGTTTATATTAAATGGTTAAAAATGATTAAATAGAAAACGACATCATCGTTTGTACTGACGATGATGTCGTTTATGGATACGCCTAGCAAAATGCTAAGTGCGTAGAAATTATCTATTGTAGGTAGAGTGCTGCCGGAAAACCATTTATACACAGATTGCGGATTGTTCAAGCGACAATAAATTTGTAAATCGCGAACTGTGTACCCAGCAGCAAGGCAAAGACAGCGTAGGCGCTGGCCAGTCGCAGTTGGAGAAATTTGCGGATAAGAGGGTAAATTCATAATTATTTCCTTCTTCCTCAAAATTAAATGCATTATTTGATGTTGATGCGATTTGTGTTTCAATACATGTAATTATATCAAATAACAAGGTTGATAATCAGGACTTTTCGTGTCTGAAGAAAAGTTTTTAGCCTGCAAGGCGATTGTTTTGAAATTTGTGATGTGATAAACTTGTTATAGTTATAAGTTCTTTTATTGCACGAATTATTTTGCATGTAAAATTATAAGGGTTGATATGATATGGCGAAAATAATTTATGACAATATGAACATTTCCGTGTTGGAATCTCACATCAGTAATCTGTTGCAAGGACTTGAATATTGGGGGGATTTAAATCTTTCTAACCACGAATACGAAACGCTGAAACGTCGACTGAGTGATGCAATCCAAAACAGCACTTCTCGATCCGATTTGGAGGTGTTGTGGCAATATCCTGTTTGTACGGTTACAGTTGCCGTTTTTTTAATGCGATATGAGTTTGACGCTAATTTTTGGGGTGCTTTCGAAGATGCATTAAATATTACTCTCTACCCGCAAACGCAAGGCGTAGTTGGAGATCTCTTTTTGCAGACCATTCGTCGATATCACTTTCAGTCGGCACCGCAGTCGGATAAACGAAAATATGTTGCTACTTTGCAATTTCAGCTTGCTGCCCCACCGGATTCTACGATATCAGATCTTTTTTTCGTCATGCAAAATGACGCAAGCCGTTTTTTCGATCCTTACATGTTGCTGGAATCTTTGACTACTTGGCGTGCTTACCTAATGCGAAAGCCGCTTCTTTCTTTCCTGGAACGCTTTCCTGAGACGCGTGCATTGGATCTTATCACGCGAGTCCATGAAACCATGCAAGCCGTAGACAGTGGTGCGAATCCGGACGATTCGTTGGCTGAGCTGTATATTGAATGGCTCAGTCAGGAAAAGCGCGTGCGGAGCAGTCAAAAATCCGGTGAAAAGGATTGGCAGCCTCATTTGATTTACGAGCCTGATGGACGCGGACTATGCATGGTTCTGCCAGCGGTTTCAATGAAGGAAAACTGGATCGAGGAAGTGCGTTGGGAAATTACAAACAACACTGGGGAAAATTGGAGATGCCTGAATAGGGTGTTTGCATCAAGAGGCACTCGTTATACGGCAGAGTGCAGTGTTGCAGTGCGGCCTTCTGAAAATTATACTGTGGAGCTGTTTCATGTCGAGGCAGAAGAGGAATGTCTCGGTTCGAAGACCGTTTCCGGTCTTAATCGGACGGCGGTTCTTCTCTTCGATACGAATGGACTGCCATTAATGCGCAGCAACTGGTTACCAGAACATGGTGTAATCTTATTGGCCGGTCCGGAAGCGCATTGGCAGGATCGTGATGGATTTTACAAGGAACAGCTTTATGCACCTATGCTTGGTGAGTTCACGGCCTGGCGGTTGACACCGATGTCAGGTCGTGCCAATTTGACTTGTGTCAGGGCAGGGACAACCGTTCCTGCAATTTTACAGATTCGTTCCCACGCTAAATTGAATTATGACGGTGAAACATTGTTTGGGCTTCCGCTTTCATTTTGGACGATCCCGGTCTTTATTGAGTTTCCTTGCATATCAATCCTCACAGAGGATGAACAGGATCGTGAGGACTTGACTCTGGTCTTAGCGGGGCAGAAGTATGTTCTTTCAGAGAAAGATGAGACAATCGCGCTGGCGAATTTTCTTTCTGCGGCGCCGGAATATGGAAAATATTCTTTGCGTCTGTATCAAGGACATCAACTGATTCAGTTCTCAGAGTTCTTTTATTTGCCGGAAATAGAAAGTGATTATTCACCGGATTATCCTTGGAATCGTATGAGTCCGCAGACGCAACGCTTTTTGCATTTTACATTACCGGAAAACATATCACTTGAATTCTCCAATGCCACTTGTACGGAGACGCCCAAAGGTCTGTTTGCGACGTTTTCACCAGAATGCGCTGAACTGGAGGGGTTCTTGCGCTTTCAACAGGCTGAACGATCTTTCTCTGTTCGTGTCGAGCTTCCTGTTCTTCCATGCAGTTGGAGAATACTGGATAGCACTGCTCCGGATGAAACGATTCCTTCTTCCATTCCGATATCTGATTTTGTGAAGAAGAACTTTTTGCTCAGAGTTCAGCTGTACGGAAGCTGTGTGAAAGATTTTTATCATATAATTCTTCGCAGCGTCAATGGAATTGAACAACAAATCCCCCTTTTGTTTCACAATCGGAATACTGCTAGCCTTTTGCTGAACGCTTTTGCAGATACAATTTCGCATATCCCGCTGCCGGCAGTTTTGCTGTTGTGCAATGAGTCTCACCCCAATGATTTGATTTCGCTATTGTTTATTACCGAAACTCCGGAATTTCTGAGTCGCCCAGTTGTCGGTAAAAACCGTAGAAACTTATATTTTGCACCAAATCAGATACTGCCTGAAACACTTGAACTGACAGCCTATGGGAAGAGTGGCCCTACAATCCGTTTGGACTGTAGCTCGGCTGAACTGATCACCGCAAAAGGCCAAAGTAGATTGACTATAGGATGCTCTCAACAGCTGATGGATGGTGTTTATATTGTAACTTCTTCCAGTCAACAGGAAATAGATTTTCTATGGAAAGGTACAGTTCCTTTGACAGTCCGAAAAAACATATTTACTGTGCCGAGCTGTGTCAAAGTCAGGCCGGAAAATATTCAAACCCCGAAGAGCTATATTCAGCAGGCGGTTTATGATATTTTGCGTTATTCATCGAGCCCAAAAGCCAATTTTGCCGATAGTTGCAGTATGCAGGTGAATCCAGCGTCTGACTGGAGAAACATTGCACTGGACGAGACGGACCTAATTGAATTAATGGCGATAGCGGAGTTTACTCTGTTGCCGCAGATTCCTCACCGTATGAAGCGGCAAATCTGCATTCTAATGCAGCGAATTTCTGAGACATTTTTGAATGGACGGGCACGATGGGAGTTGCTCTGCCACTTGGTACAGATACATTGCAGTCAGGAAGTTTTTGATATGTGCCGAAGCCAGTATAGTCTGATTCTTTTTGAAAGTTTTGGAAATCAGGAGTTTTGCTTGGAAATTGCTCGTGAATTGAAACGCTACAACAGCGAGCTGGCTTTACTTGTTTTGGAGCAAAGAGAATTATCTATTCGGGCTGTATTGCAGGACAATTTGAAAGTTTTGGGTCAGGAAGCTGTCTTTTCGATGTTGGGAGTGGCTGCGAATATTGACGTTGCGAGAGCACAGGAGATGCGGAAAAAATTTCTGTTAGAACAGCCCGGCAATGGGGTTGAGATTGTATTGAGCAAGGAACTTTCCGGGGATATGAAGTTGGTAAGTGAAACCATTCAAATCGACGGATTTCATGTCAGTTTGAACTATCAGCCTGAAAAAGTGGTCGATGCCTTGTTCTTTGATCAGAACCGATATGTGGATTTATATGCGAACTGGGCAATAAACACAGAATATCGCGCCGGTACAGAGGATTATTCTCGACAGAGAGAAATCATCGTATGTGCGGTCAAGGATGGACAAAGAATTTTGACAGAAGGTTTGCAGAGCCTTCGTTTGGGCGATGAGGGATGGTTGGTGAGGCCGTATGCGCGAGCATTGTCTGCGCGCCAAGCAGAGGGATGTATGCAGGTATCTCCAACAGTTTCATCCTATCCCAGATTTTTCTATCTGATGGGTATCGCTGCTTTGCTGTTCCGTCTCAACGGCTCATCTCAAATGCCGATTTCCCTTGCACAGGCGGCTGAGCTGTTTCTCGCGCGTGCAGGGCAAGTGGCGCCGCGAATGCTCCAAAGAGATTTAGTCATGGCATCTACTTATGTATATCTGAAGAAAAAGGAGCGGTCCTTATGGCAATGAATCCGAGAGAGACCACGGAGAAAATCCGCACAGATTATGAAAATTATCTGTGCTCTATTCTTACGGTTCGAGACGCTGAGATTACCAGAAAAGCACATGCCAGTGTGCATACAGACCGTTTCGTCAAGGGACCGTACTTGGAAACCACATTACCATTTGTCAACGGGAAAAGCTTGAAAGAACTGGTCGATGAAGGGCTGTTGTCACAGGAATTTGCCCATGTCGGCGGAGCACTTCATTATGATGATTGGAAATTGCGTTGCCATCAGGAAATCGCGTTGCGCAAGTGCGTACAGGAAGGACGTAATATCATTGTTTCTACTGGTACAGGATCCGGAAAAACAGAATGCTATCTGTATCCAATCCTTGATTCGCTTTTGAAAGAAAAGGAAAAGGGGACTCTTGGACCAGGAGTTCGTGCGTTGTTGCTGTTTCCCATGAATGCACTGGCAAATGATCAACAAAAAAAACTTCACAAATTGTTGCATGATTACCCAGATATTACGTTTGGACGCTATACCGGAGAAACACCGCACAAAGGTGAGAAGGAAACAAGCGCAGAAGCAGAAGCCCGGCTTCATAGTCAATATAACAACGAACATCTTCACGACGCAGACCCATTATTGCGCACTTCGATTCCAAATGAAGTGATGTGTCGTGAGACCATGATTGAGAATCCGCCGCACATTCTATTGACGAACTATGCCATGTTGGAGTATCTGTTATTGCAGCCAGATACTGCGCCTTTTTTTGATACGGAATTTGCTTTCAGATGGCAGTTCCTGGTATTAGACGAGGCTCATACATATAAGGGAGCAACAGGAACAGAAATCGCATTTCTGCTGCGACGATTGAAGGAACGAATCCGAGGATACATGCACAATAATTTTCGGTGTATTGCCACCAGTGCCACATTAGGCAGCAGCGATGCCCAAGAAGGACTGGCTCAGTTCGCGTCCAAACTGTTCGGTGAGCCGTTTTTTGCAGAAGATGTGGTGACTTCGAAACGCATTCATCCGGAAGCACCTGAAGATGCAAAACTGTATCGTCCGGAGTTCTATCATGAACTCAATGAAGAAACGCGCAGCCTTACAGAAAGTGAACGCAACTCCCGGTTATATGAGGTTTTAATACGTGATCGACGGCTGTATCGTTTGTACGCTGCACTGGAAGGAATCCCGCAAAGACTGGAAGATGTTGCTAATGTGATTTTCCCTGACGCGGGTAATAAAAAAGAGGCTGAGGCTGCTTTAATTGACATGGTGGAAATGGCGGCTGCCGCAAAGCCGACCCCGGAGAATGCAGCGTTGTTGCCTGCTCGTTATCACCTGTTTCTCAAAGCTTTGGAAGGCCTTTTTGTGCAGTTGTACCCTAATAAGCAGGTTTTCCTGGATCGTCATGAACAGTCTTCCGGGCAGGATGGACAACGATACCCGGTCTTTGAACTGGCCAACTGCCAGAATTGTGGTCAAGAATATCTGGTAGGACGTCAGAAGGATTCGCCGACTGGCGGCAAAGTTTTAGCGCACTCAAGCGACATGGAGCAGCCGGAATTCTATCTGATCAATCAGGACTTCGGAGAAGAGGAAGTTTTATTTGATAGTGACGATGAAACAGATGTGGCAGCACATTACAAGAACAAAAAAAACAAGATGGAGAAATATCATCTCTGTCTTGCATGCGGCAGTATCACTCCGTTTTCCAATGCCCGCTCTGGCGATTGTTGCACATCGGCTGATCCAATGAAAATTGTCACTGTAGTTCGAATCCCGTTCACGGGACGTGGTCAGGATGTGAACTGCTGCCCTTGCTGCGGTACTACGCGACATGGATTGATCAGGCGCTTTTTGACCGCGAACCAGCCAGCGACTTTTACCATTGCAAAAAGCTTATATGATGCAATTCCGCCGCGACCTCTGGAGCGTACGACGCCTACAATTCAGAACTCGGCAGACGCTTTATTTGCCAGCTGGGCAGCAATGTTTGATACGGAATCTGTTCCGGAAGAAACGCAGGATGAAACCGGACGAAAACTATTGATTTTTTCGGATAACCGACAGGAGGCTGCTTTTTTTGCCGGCTATTTTGAAAAAAAATATCGCCAAATCATGTGGCGGCGTCTGATTTTGAACGCTGTGCGCCGTGCTGGGGATCGAGGGATTGCCATCGACTCACTGATTCAGGAGGTGGAGCAAGAAGCACGTCGATGCAGTCTTTACCAGGCGGAAGCCGCTTCTGACGCCTACCAGCAGAGAAAGATTGCGGGCTCTTACGTCATGAGTGAGTTTATAGATATGGATGTAAGTACAGGGTTAGAAGGTTTGGGTTATCTGATGTTTTCTCCAAACGCGCCGGACGCTCAACCACAATCTTTGATACCCGGGCTGACCGGGCTGGAATCCTGGAATTTGCTGCGCTACCTGATGGATACGCTTCGTCAAAAAGGGGCGTGCAGTTTTCCTGACAAGGTATCTCCAGTGGATGATTTTTTTGCTCCACGCAACCGAATCTATTCGTTCCGTTCAGAGGGCTCCCAGTCTTCTTCCGCTGAAGTGGTTTTGGCATTTTGTCCTGCAGAGGGGCGTATCAACAAACGTGCTGCATTTTTGCAAAAACTGCTGCAAAAACTTGGACGTTCAGAAGTCGAGGCACAACAACAAACTACGCAATTTCTGTCCGATATCGCGGGTAAATTTGTTCCGCACATTACAAAGTTGTTTTCTGGAGTTTCAGATCGCCGTTTGGGATATCGCTATCAGTTGGATTACCATGCATGGAAAGTTACCTATCTTAAAGAAGAGGATCTTGTTTATCGATGCCAGAAATGCGGTAAAATTACTAGCTACAATATTCGCGGATGCTGCCCGGAAATGAAGTGTTCCGGTACGCTGGAGAAAATTACTGCCGGGCAGGCGCGTACGAACGTTTATTACCGCCACCTTCTGGAAAAAGGAAAAATTATTCCAATGGAGGCGAGAGAACATACAGCTCAGCTTTCAGCACAAACTGCTGCCCAATACCAGCGGGAGTTTGAAGAAGGAAAAATCAATGTACTGAGTTGTTCTACTACTTTTGAGATGGGTGTTGACGTTGGCGAACTGGAAGCCACATTCCTGCGTAATATCCCGCCTGAAACGGCCAACTATATTCAGCGCGCCGGACGCGCTGGACGCCGCACATCTTCAGCAGCTTTTTCTGTTACCTTTGCCAGGCGCGTGAGCCATGATATGACATTTTTTCAAACGCCAGAAAAAATTATCGCGGGCAATATCCGCGTGCCATCACTGGAGATTTCCAATGAAAAAATTGCTGAGAGACATCTGAATTCCATTGTTATTTCATGGTTTTTTAAAAAGCAGCGCCAATATTTTGACGGAAATGTGCGCGCAATTATTGCAGTCGGTGACGCCGATACGCCAAATATGGCCCAGGCCTTGCATGATCTTTTGCAAACGCATCCGAGGGATCTTCTGGAAGAAATTCACAGGGCTCTTTCTCCGGAAATTTGTGAGCAGCTGGGAGTAGATCACTGGAAGTTTATCGAGCAACTCACGGGAGCGGCCGGTTCACTGACAAAGGCTGTGCAGGAACGCGCTGGAGATATCCAAAGCTTGCAAAAATTTCAAATGCAGTTGGACACCAGTAAAAAAGCTGACCAGAGTCAGTATAACAATGCAGGCCGCTTAATTCGAACTCTGGAGAGGGAGCGTGCAATTAATTTTTTGTCGAGTCACGGAGTTCTGCCTAAGTACGGATTCCCGGTAGATTCTGTCAATCTGAATATTTTGTATCAGGATACAAAAATTGCTGGAAGTATCGATTTGACGCGCGATTTGAAAATTGCCATCAGTGAGTTTGCGCCGCCTGCATCTGTTGTTGCAAATGGAAGGGTGTGGACTAGCTATGCGATCAACACAGTTCCAAATCAAAGTTGGCCCACTTATGTGTATTATACTTGTCCTGAGTGCAAGCGGATTTTTCCGCCTGTCCGTGGAATGGTCAATGCGACATTCCGTGTGGAAGATGCAGAAGCTTGTGATTGCCCGTCCTGTGGAGTACGCATGAAGGCGCGCAAGTTTATTATTCCTCAATTTGGATTTTCTACCAAAATTGATGACCAACCTCGGTTAGTCGGTGATTCCCGTCCGAAAACCTACTATGCTACACAGACACAATTCTGGGGGTTAGAAGGCCGAACCGAACGCCAACTCGCTGAAGCACAGGAGAGAGATGTTTTACTTGCCGGCAAGAAAATCTCTCTGGTGTATTCTCCCGGTGGTCAGTTATTTGTGTTGAATCAAGGAAACAAGAATCGGGGGTTCTGTACATGTCCAGATTGCGGCTATACTATCGATCCGCAGGATCTGCGAAAAGGACCGCACAGAACTAAATTTAATCGTTCCTGCAGCACGCAGTTGGAGCATGTTTCTCTTGGACATCGTTTTTCTACCGATATTCTGAAAATTGCTTTACCGCTTCATTATGTTCGTAAGAGTGAGTACCAGGATAAGGATCAAGCTGCGTCTGTCTTATATGCGATTTTGGAAGGTGCCAGTGCCGCGCTGGACATCAGCCGTGAAGACATTAGCGGTTGTGTTAATTATACCACTGACGGCACACAAGAGTTGATTCTCTTTGACGATACCCCCGGTGGCGCGGGCTTTTCCAAGCAGATCTTTGAAAAATTTGAGCAAGTGATACGTGAGGCAATTAATCAGGTTAGTGGTGCTTGTGGATGTTCGCCGGAGACGTCTTGCTATGGTTGTCTGCGCAACTATGGCAATCAGATGGTACATGAGTTCCTTTCTCGAGGATTGGCATTGGACTACCTCAAATGGCTTGCAACGACGCTCCCTCAGCGTATGCCCGAAGATTCAGCAACCTTGCCGGAAGTTCATCAGAAGCCGGTAACAGATATTTTGGGTCGAAAAAAATCCGGTTACTGTATCGGTGTTGCAGATGTGCGTGAGGATTGTGTGGCAGCACTGCGAGAATGTCTGGAAGGTTGCAAGATTTCTGTTTGTCGGCAAGCATATGAAACACTTCTCACACTGTGTGAAGAAAAGCGTTTGCAAACTGCGTTGCTTGATAACAAGATTCCTTTGCCAGAAGGTAATGTATGGCCGGCTATTTTTTGGCCGGATAGTCAAGTAGCGCTATTTGAGACGGATGCTCAAAGTGTCACTCAGTGTGAAATATTATCTGAATATGACTGGCATTGCTTTGTGTTGAATGAACAATTCAAAGCAGAAACCGTCATAAAACTAATCCAGGAGGAGTCCTAATGGCTCATATGATTCCAGCACAGCCCAAAGACTTTGAACCTGCAAGCCATGAGGGCGTCGTGTTTGAAGCACTTTCTCGTTTGCCGGATACATTTTATGTGTTTCACTCTCTTACTACAGTATCACTTGGCCGCAACCGTCCCTATACTTTACACGAGAGTGACTTCGTTGTTATCAGCCCTCAGCATGGCATTTTAACTATTGAGGCCAAAGCAGGAAACAATATTACTTATCAGAACGGTAACTGGTATTATTCCAATGGGATTGTCATGCCACATCACGGCCCCTATCACCAGGCTCGTGTTGCTATGCACAACTTGATGAATTGTATTGACCAAGCTGCTCCGACTATTAAACGAAAATGCAAATTCCTTTCTGCAGTATGGTTCATGGACCTCCCATTAGATGTGCTGCATACAATCAGCTTACCGCCCGAAGCGCCGCTTTCCTTAACCCTGACACAGGATGACCTGCAAGATCCGACCGCCAAGATCTTGTCTATCTTTTCCACACCAGTATATGGATTTTGTCCGGAGGGACCGCTTACAAAGCAGGAATTTAACCATTTGATGGATCATGTTTTGTGCCCAGTATTCCGCTTGATTGCGACACCGGATTCCCAAAACAAGGCAATGGAGCTACATTTCAATGCGCTGCTTCGGGAACAGTACCGTTTGTTGGATTTCCTGGAGGAACAGCCTGTAGCTGTGATTAATGGAGCGGCTGGCACGGGGAAAACCATGCTGGCAGTAGAAAAAGCCCGCCGACATAGTGTGGCGGGAGATACGGTTCTCTTCTTATGTTACAATCGGCTTTTGTGTGATATGCTCAACAACCAATACAAAAACCATCCCCAGGCAGAATATCGAAAACAGTTTGAACGCGTTTCTTTTATGACATTGAGTAAGCTGGCCTATGAATTGGTTGGGGATTTTCAAGACATATCAGGCCTTGCTGATTGTCTGGCAGATTGTGCGGATTACCCGGGGAAATTACCTTACATGCACATTATTGTGGATGAGGGACAGGATTTCGGTATGGTGGACGAAAATCGAAGACTTTTCACGGATGGAGAGATCAACTGTTCTGTAATCGATTTTCTGCGGGAAGCAGCCTTGGCTAATGGGGGAACCTTTTATTTGTTTTACGATAAACACCAGATGATTCAAGGAGGTTCTCAGGCAAAATATCCTTTGCCAGAGTGTATTGAGGATAGTGATTGCCGCTTGACTTTGCATATCAACTGCCGTAATACCAGAGAAATTGCGGCTACTTCGGTTACGCCGCTGCGAGATAAAAAGAATCGCAAGGTTCCAGTGAAAACCGCCGGTTACTGGGGGGAACCAATTCCACCGACTCTACATGTGCTGTCCAATCAGGAGCAGCAGCGCCCAGCATTACACCGTACCTTAGATACTCTAATTGCGCAAAGAATTGAGAATATAACCATCCTGACGGTACAGACATTTGATTATACGGCTCTGAAGGGGTTTCTGGAGGAAGACCCAAACAATGCCTCACTACGTTTTTACTCTTATCGTGGCCGTAAATATCCTGTTACCACATGCATTCGCTTTAAAGGGATGGAGTCGGACGCCATCATTCTTATGGATTTGCGTGAAGACTCATTTGAAGGAAGAAGTGGATTAGCGTTTTACGTCGGAGCTTCCCGTGCTAAATATCGCTTAGATTTATTACTTACATTGCCGGAGGAAAAGTATTATTCTTTGGCGCAAAAACTGGATCCCAATGTTCCGACTCGAAGCCGTACGCCGGAACGAATCCGTCGGCAGTTGGGAAATCTTTTTTCGGCCACAGTAGTTACAGATTAAAAATCTTACAGGTTTTTCAGTACGAAATTGGCGATATTAGCAATTCAGGAAAAGCACATCCAGCGCAAAAAAACTTCAAGACGAAAAGTTACATCTACTGCAGAGTCTAGGGATACGTCTGGTTGTTGTTTTATGAATGAAAAATTGTCTCGATTATGGTACAGTCGTTTTGGTATAATTTGCTTATAAGCAAGATGCGAAGTGCGTAGTAACGTGGTTGAAGATGCAGACAAATTTATATCGTTAGAAGGGGCGAATACAACTATGAATGAAGCAGAAGAACGGTATCTGATTTTTCATTTGGAGGAAAAGGCACTTTTCGACGGAACTTTTTTCTACTGGTTGAATGAAAACGGCGAGGCAACTATCTATGGAGCGAAAGAGTGGCCGGAGGTACTGGTTATTCCCGCCGAGATTGACGGGCATCCGGTAGTTGAAATTGGCGCCTGCGCCTTTGATACCGATGTGGTAATGGATCGAGTGGGACTTGCTTGGGGTGAGCCTGTTCCTGCAGAACAGTTCGCCGCAAAGTGGACGGATATTATGATTCAGGAGGAGGCACGCCATCGTATCAAGGAGGTGCAGCTTCCGGATACGATTCGGAAAATCGGTTTCTGCGCATTTTATTACAACAACTCCCTTGCAAAAATCAACTTCCCGCGCAGTCTGAGGGAAATCGGAAGCTGCGCCTTTGCCAATGCGGACTTCAATAAGGTGCTGCTTCCGAGAGAGTGCGAAATCTATCATGAAGAAGGAGATGAGGTTTGGCAGGAGCAAGGCGCGTTCGAGGGATGCGGTGGATACGATGACGGGTGGATCCCGCCGGATCCGGAATATGGCATCGAGATTACATATTATGATGACTGAAAGGAAGTGCGAATATGCCTAAGACAGAAGAGGGGTTGTCCTACCTGTATGAAAAAGGTGTTTTGACATTCCGGAGTTGTCCGGTTCCGGTTCGCTCTCTGAATGTCGCACGGATTGATGCGGGAGGACCGATTCATGAGATTCGGGTCGCGTTCGATGCATATGGTGCGCCGGGTAGCCGATTCTACGCAGTCCAAGAGATCATACTTCCGGACACGCTGCGAGTGTTTCCGAAATTCGAGGCCGCATTTACGAAAATCAGTCAGCTGCAGCTACCGGCATCTTGTAAAAAATTTCCTGCGAAAGCGTTTCAGGGGTGGAAAAAACTGAAGGAAATCTCCATTCCGGAAGGCGTCTCGAAACTTCCTGATGGCATTTTTTCAGGATGCAGCAATTTACAGTGCGCGCATCTGCCGGATTCTGTTACGTCTTTAGGAAAGGAGGCTTTCCGGAATTGCAGTAAGCTTTCCGGTAAGTTGGTTTTGCCCAAAAAACTGACTGCGATCGGGGATCAGGCGTTTTCCGGTTGCAAAAATATCGAAGAGGTCATCTTCCCAGATACCCTCACCTCGATCGGAACGAAGGCGTTTAAAGGATGCGTTAAACTGCTGCAAGCTGACTTGCCTGCAGAGATTCAGATACAGAAGGACAGTTTTCCGGAGGAGTCGCGGTTGCTGATTGGCGGTGCGGAGTATGTGCCCGAACCGGAAAGGGTAGAGGCAAAATTATCGCCCATTTATCTGTATGATGTTGATGTGAATCGGATACGAAGCGATCTGCAGGACGGACAATGTGTCGAGATCCATGCGATGATTCACCACTTTGTAACACGCCTGGAGGTTTTGACGCCGGAGGGAAAGCATATAGGGTTTCTTGCGGACTCTTCTGTTAAAACGGTAACCCGGCTGAAACGGATTCAGCTCGGACAGGCTTTTGATGCAAGCGTTTCAAAGCAGGATAGCGGAGATATAGCCATTGTCTTTCTTGATAATGCGCCGTTCCGTCCGACGTCTTTCCCGGAACGGACACATTGTCTTGACTGGAGTCGTCCCGAGGTCGACAGCAGCCGGTTGCCACTGGAAAATGTGCAATTTCAATTCCGGTTGAAGGCGGAACCTTATAGGCTCTTAAGTGAACGGGACAGCTTGATTCAACGTGATGAGTACGCGAGAGCTTTTTCCGAGGAGGCAGCGCAGCTGATCTATCGCGAGGAATCTATGTCTAAATATTTGTACGCGCGCAGCGAAGAAGAAATCAGCAGGTTTTGGACGCAGTATATCAGCATGACGTTGCTGGAGCATATTCCTCTCGGAACAGAGTTTGAGGCGAAAATCGATTCAGTCCGCATTCAGGTCAGTGATGATTCCTGGGGTGCAATGCATTCCGGCGGGATGGCCGACTATGCGTATTCGGTTCCTGCAATCGTGTTTTTCTGGAGAGGAATTCGCGTTGCCTATGCACCTTTGATTGGACGCTCTGATAGCGATTGGAACAGAGCTCTTCTGGTTTTTTGGAAATGGAGCCGGCACACCGAATGGAAATCGAAAGCCTGGCTGGTACAGGTTACAGACGCCCCGGAATGTGTGTTTCAGGTAGCATTTTTCCCTGGAACGGAGAAAATTACAGGAAGTATTGATTTGAGCGAAGCGATAGAGTATGAAGGGGGAGGACAAAGCGAAGCCTTACCACTGGAAACGCTCTTTTCCTGTTTTGCAAAGGCTGAAAGAATCCGTCTTTGTGCGGACGAAGCAGGACGCGACGGGATCATGATACAGCAAGGAGAATCGTTCTATCAGCTTCCGGTCGGAATGCATGAATTGTGTGAACTTTCAAGGGACGAGCTGCCCGAGTGCGGATGGCACACGATGGATGAGCTCGAGGAATTGGCCTGATCTGGAGAGAAATCGTGAAAAGTGCAATGCTAATGATTGACATTGTACAGGATATAAAAGACGGCTGCCAGAGAAATTGGCAGCCGTCTTTTGATTAAAGTGCGGAAGAGGGGACGGTATATATTTAACGATTGGTTTTATGCCGTTCAATCCAATTTAATATTGATGGCACAAATGAAGGGGAGTGACTAGTGTTGTATCGCGGCGCTTTGTGAAGTATAATATTTTATAGTGTATTACGGAGCAAGACGTTTGCTGAGGGAGGGTCTCATTTGGACACAGAGAGAAAAAGAATCAGCGACTCCCGGGAATTGGAATTTGCTGTTTTCTGTATTGAAAATATTGCTGCGCACCTCGGCGTTGATGCGCAACGGGTCTATTCTGCATTGACGGAAAAAAGCGATATCCTAAACAGTTATATTGTGCCGGAATATGAGATTTTGCACACGCAAAGTAAAGAATATATCGTGCGTGATATTCTGGATGTTATGAAAGAACGGGGTGTGGAAATATGATCCTTTATCACGGCTCTTTTCTGGAGGTTGCAAAACCGGATTTACTGCACTCACGCCCTAATGTGGATTTTGGCCTTGGCTTTTATACGACGCCGCTTTATGAGCAGGCTGAGAAATGGTGCGGAAAATTCAAGCGGAGGGGAAAGGCGGGAATTGTTTCTCGTTACATCTTGGACGAGGAAGCATTTCATCAATTGAAAGTGCTGAACTTTGATTCATACAGCGAGGCATGGCTGGATTTTATCTTGGTCTGCCGAAGCGGAAAGGATAAATCGGACTATGATATTGTCATGGGCGGTGTGGCAAATGACAGGGTGTTCAATACGGTAGAACTGTATTTTGACGGTTTGATCGATAAGGCAGAAGCTATTGAGCGGTTGCGTTATGAAAAGCCGAACATGCAAGTGTGTTTGCGAACCGAACGTGCACTGAACGGTTATTTGCATTTCGAGGGGAGCGAGTTGGTATGAATGCAAATCCTATTTTGCTGCAGAAAAAATATGCGCGCGTAGTCGAGCGTTTTGCCGGAGAACAGAATCTATCTTTGGATGCGGCGCTGCAATTCTTTTATCGTTCGGAAGTTTATCACCTGATGCGGCAAGGAGTGTCCGATATGCATTGTATGAGTGATGCGTATTTGGCGCAAGAATTATGCCTGGAATTGGCCGAAAAAGAAAGAACGTCTGAACAACGAAACACCATATGACTTAATCGGATTTGAAGCAGAATAGCGGCATATTTAAGGCGAAAAAAGGGACTCTATTGGGAAAAAGGTTGACCACGATTTTGACCATTTTCAGAACGGATTGAGCTATACACCACTGTCCCAAAAGTGCTGTTTGGGACGTCCCAAAATTGAAAATGAACTCTATTGGGACAAAAAATTCTCTGTAACCGCATTGCCCGAATCATGGGGTTCAAGAGGCCGTGAGTTCGACTCTCGCCACTCGGACCATGCGGAGTATCATTAAAGGATCTGAAAAGGTCTGCTGATGATACTCCGCATTTTTTATTTCCAAATCTATATAGCGATCTGTGTGGGGGCGTAGCTTAATGCTACGCCTTTTCTCGTTTCCAAAAGAATGTCCCTCTCGGGGATCTTCCGGCGATCCGGCACCTCAAAGGCCCCGATGCAGTTATAGTGAATCGTCACCCGCTGATTGGTACTGGATTTACACAGATCCTTTAATGACACTCCGACCAAATACCGCAGAGAATGAATTCTCTGCGGTATTTTTTATTGCGTCATTATCTTTCAAAGAGGCCTACCCGGTGAGCTTTTCTGCCGCAGGAGGGATAACCACCGCATCCACCATTCCAGATGTCTCCGCCTTAACTGAGGTGGGCTGACTCCGCACTTGTTATGACCAAGAGCAAGTTAATACAGGGTTTCTCTTTTCTTTTACTCTTCTCTTTTAAAGATAAGCCTGTTATATTAAAATATGTAAAAGAGGTGAACCAGTATGCGAAGAAGGGATCGTTTTGTAGAATCTATTGACGAAAAAGAAGAAGCCTTACTGACAGAAAGAATTAGAGCTATCAGAAAACAAATCAAAATACTTTATCAAAATTTACACAAGACGTGTGCAATTATTGAGCCATGTGAATTCATGTTGATATGGGGCACACTACAAAGGTGCCTCGTCTGCATTGAAAGTTGTGTTTCTCTTGTTGCGGATGGTTATATTGGCTCGGCTAATGCTCTACTTAGACAAATTTATGAGTTTTTGGTTTGGGCCAAAGCGGGAATTGATTCTGATACTGCTACACTTGAAAAATTAAATGCAGCATTTTATAAAGACGATTTATCCCACAGAATTTCTGCTACAAACATACTTAAAGCAGTAAAAATCGAAGTTTCCGGTTTATACAGCGAGGCGGAGCTAAAAGAAAAGGGCAAAAAAATGTACCACGGATATTCGCTTTTCACCCATGCCAGCAATATTTCCCAACAAGCTCCATATAAGCAGGATGATTTTTATATCCGTTTGAATGCTTGTCTCAGTGAAATATCTCTATTACTCGATGTATTTTTGATCGTCTTCTCGCAATACTTAGAAATTTTAAATGCGCCATTTATTGATGAAGATGATCTTTCTGAAAAAGAACAAGGATAGCCAGAGAATGTAGAGTCCGACTCGTACGAATCTTTATCGGGGCCCTGTTGTTCTGAATCCTCATTATCCGGAGTGGCTTCTTCGTACCCCGGAGGATATGTACCGGGGGAGCCCGGAATCTGATTGTAATATTGCTCAAACTGCTCTATCTGGGTTTGGAACTGTTCCTGCTGCTGAGACCGCGCAGAACGGGTCAAAAGGGTCGATGCCAGATTGAGGACGATAAAAGCAGCAATGATATAGACAAAAAACGATCTGCGGTAAGTGGTGCTTCCGGTTCTGCGGCCCGCCCATCCAAACGGGTCAAAGGGATCAAAATCTTCTCCGTAAGATTGCTCGGAACTGACGTAGTCACCGCCTCCTGATGTACCATAAGCAGAACTGCCGGCGCTGTGCTGATCGCCGTATCCATAGGCAGAGTTTGTCTGACTGGGATTTTTGATTTGTTCATAGGCAGCATTGATCTCGTTCATTTTTCGGGCTGCTTCCGGATCACCTGGATTCAGATCTGGATGATATTTTTTAGCCAGTTGCCTGTACGCACGCTTGATTTCGTCCTCGGATGCATTTCTCGAAACCCCCAGTACGCTGTAAGGATCATTCATCCAAGTTCACCTCTCATTATGTCCTTTTCTCAAAATGCTCTCCGCAATTCGGGCATGTGATACAGATTTTGCCTTTCCCTTTCGGTACGCACAGCTTTTGTTTGCATTTGCGGCAGCGATAAAATTTATGGGTCTTACGCTGGCGGAAGCGCAGTTTTAGAAAATTGCGCCACGCGAGATATTTTGCGTTTTGCCTTTGACACTTTTCGAGATTGCGTGAAAAAGCCCGGATATATGCATAGAGCAGCAAAATCAAAGCTGCATTGTATAGGAAAGTAATCCCGAACAGTGTGCCGAGTATCATAATGGCAAGGGCGACCCACAGAAGCGTTCTGCCCAGCTCGTCAATCCCGTTACGGTTGGAGAAAAATGCATGAAGTTTATATTTCATGATGAAATGCACTCCTATTCATAAGTAATGGATTTGACAATGATTATAGAGAAGAAAGATTAAGTTTACGTTTAGCAAGATCAACTTTCGGTCAACTTTTGCATGAATTTGCACAAATTTACAAATTGTTTATCTTTGCCTTGTAAATAGATGATACCCTTTACTTGTCAGATCATAAAAAGACAGGTGAGTATTACAATGTTTCGAATCTTGGTTGCGGAAGATGATAAAGGAATACGCGCACTGATGGAAGATGCGCTGACGGATGCAGGATATGAGCCGATCCTTGCGTGCAATGGGCTGGAGGCTTTGGATGTCCTGGAAAAAAGCATATTGATTTGACCATCCTCGACATCATGATGCCGAAGCTGGATGGATATGAACTGTTGAAGCAAATCCGCGAAAGCGGTATGGATATGCCGGTTTTGATGGTGACAGCTAAGTAGACTCTTTCAGACAAAAAGAAAGGCTTCCTGTTAGGTGCCGATGACTATATGGTGAAGCCTTTTGAAGAGGAAGAAATGCTTCTGCGGGTTGCCGCGCTGCTGCGGCGAGCCAAGATTTTGACAGAGAGAAAACTGACTGTGGGAAACACAGAACTTATTTATGACTCTCTGACAGTGGTTTCGGGCGGCACAGCACAGGTGCTGCCGAAGAAAGAATTCCTTCTGCTTTATAAACTTCTCTCCTTTAATAATAAAACGTTTACCCGGCGGCAGCTGATGGATGAAATATGGGATCTGGATACCGAGAGCGATGAGCATACCGTGAACGTTCACATCAACAAGCTGCGGGACAGATTCCGGGATAACCATGATTTTGAGATTATAACGGTTCGCGGTCTTGGCTATAAGGCGGTGAAATTATCATGAAGCGAATGCTCCATTCCTCGCGCGGGATTTTTGTCACCTGTGTTGTGATTACAAATCTTTTGTCCAGTTTTATCACGGCATTCATCTGGCTGAATGTATCTGCCCATGTGCCGATGAATCATCAGCCGCAATCACCGTTGCTGCCGATGCTGATTTCCACGTTGGTGGCGATTCCGATTTCATCCATCGTCAGCAAGCATTCCGCGAAGCCTTTGCAGGATATGGTGAAAGCTACCAAGTCCATTTCCAAAGGAGATTATTCTGTGCGGGTCGAGGAATCCGGCGCAGGGGATGTTTATGAACTCCTGCACAGTTTTAATCAGATGACCGCTGAATTGGGCAGCACGGAGATGATGCGCAATGATTTTATCAACACATTTTCCCATGAATTTAAAACGCCGATCGTATCAATCCGCGGTTTTGCCAAGCGGCTCAAAAACGAAAATCTATCTCCGGAAAAGCGAAAAGAGTATCTGGAATACATAGCGGAAGAATCGGAACAGTTGTCCAATCTGGCCAGCAGTGTCCTTTTGATTGCACGGTATGATAATCAAAAGCTTGTGGCAGAACAGTCGGAATACGATTTGGATGAGCAGATCCGCAACTGTGTGCTGCGGATGGAGACCGTATGGAGCGCAAAAAATATCACCTTTGAAGTGGATTTGCCGAAACTTACCTATGTCAACAATGTGGAAATGATGGAACATGTTTGGATGAATCTCATCAGCAACGCCATCAAATTCAGCCATGACGGCGGGCACATTTTTATTTCTTCCAGCCAAACTGAGAACAACATTTCGGTGACCATTCGAGACGAAGGCATCGGTATCAGTCCATCTGAAATAGGGCATATCTTTGACAAGTTTTATCAGGCGGATACAGCGCATTCGTCTGTCGGAAATGGACTCGGTCTGTCACTGGTATATCGCATTATCCAATTGAGCGGAGGCTCAATCAGTGCGAAGAGTGAAATCGACAGGGGAACGGAATTCACGGTCACATTGCCCTTATTGCGTGCATAAAAATGTTGAAAGCTCCAATGATTGAAATATGTGAAACACAGTGCTCACCCGCTGCTTTCGCTTTACGCACAGTTCCAAAGCGGGTAGAATCGGATAACATTTTTTTGTTTCGTTGCAATATTTCCGTATACAGCTGAGTATTATCCATATCAATTACTTTTTTAAAAGGAGCTTCTTACCGATGAAAAAATTTTGTTTGTTTCTCGCTGCCGTTATGCTTGTCAGTTTGCTGGCTGCCTGTGGGGGAACCTCAGCTGCATCCTCTTCTGAAATTGCCCATGTGGACGGTACACTTGAAGAATTGATGGAGAAGGTCTACGAAGGAATTGGGGAAGATGAGATGCCGATGGTGGCCAACACCGAACTGACTGCGGACAATTCCGTGTATTATACGGGCGTGGAAAGCAGCGAATACAAAGAAGGCATCGCATCGGAAGCAATGATCAGTGCAGTCGCACATTCCGTTGTACTTCTGCGTGCAGAGGACGAAGCTGCTGCCGAAACGCTGAAAGAGGAAGTTAAGACAAATGTTGATCCCCGCAAGTGGGTCTGCGTAGAAGCGGAAGAGGTCATCACCGATCATATTGGTGATCTTGTAATCCTCATTATGTCGAGTAAAGATCTCGCGCCGAAGCTGCACGAGAACTTTCTCGCACTGGCGCAATAAATGCGCGCAAGGTTGTGTGCCGCGGCGATGTGCGCCGCGCTTCTGCTGAGTTCCTGCAGTGCTGCGGTCTCGGAAAACGGAGTTTATTCTCTGGATGGAGATCTCGTCAAGGATATTACACCGCTGGACGAGCGCTCGGTGGAACGGTTTGCGGAAAAGCTGGTATCTGTCCGCGAGACATATCTGACAGATGCCAATCAGGTGTTTTATGCAATCATTCCGGACAAAGCGCAGTATGCCGACGAAGCGGTGCCCAGAATTGAGCTTGATTCCGTGTGCGATTTGCTCGACAGTGCACTGCCGGACTGGACGCGTATCGATTTGTCCGATGCACTCACAGCAGACAGTTACTATCGCACGGACGGCCACTGGCGACAGGAAAAGCTTCAGGGCGTTGTAGATGCATTGGGGAATTCTATGGGCTTTTCTGTTGATCTTTCTGCGTTTGAACAAAATCAGTTCGATGATTTTTTTGGCACTTACGCGAAGGACGTCCGACAGGCCCGGCCAGAGAAACTGATCTGGCTGACAAACAACGATACACAGGCCGCGGTTACCGATAATTATCAGGCGCCGGATGTGACGACTGTATATGACACAGGTAAGCTGGCGTCGGAGATTCCCTACGATGTATTTCTGTCGGGCGCAACACCCGTGGTCACCATTACAAATCCAACGGCTGCGACCGATCGCGAATTGGTTGTTTTTCGCGACTCTTTTTCATCGAGCCTTGCGCCCCTTTTGTGTGGAGCGTATGCCAGAATCACTTTGCTGGATCTTCGCTATATGGCCTCGGGCCTGATTCCTCAATTCGTTACGTTCGATGACCAGGATGTGCTGTTTTTGTACAGTTTGGAAATCGTCAACAACAGTGCCATGCTGCGTTGAGAGGATTTATAAAACGGTACAGTGGCGTGCGGAATACGGATAATATTTTTGGGTGCGTTGCCGGTTTCGAGTTACTGTACAACCACAGTCACGCAAGGAGATTTTGTTATGGTGGCCTTGCTCAGCGGACATTATGAAAACAGGAAAGAGTGCAGCGCGCTCTTTCCTGTTTTGTTTATGCGCAGAGAGAAGATGCAGGCTTCGCTGAGAAGCCTGAAAAGACGGTGAAAGGCAGGAAACGACAAGATTCAAGTTTTGCATATAATTGCAATTTGCCGGCGGATGTGCTACCATTTTCTTGACAGTACAAATAACCCGGCAGAATACCGGACGGAGAGCGCTTCCAGAACGGGGGCGGCATCTCCCTGAAAATACAAGCGAAAGGAAGGTTCGTTATGGCACGGAAAAAGGCAGAGCCCAAAAAGATGCAAACGGCTGCAGAGGAGGTTGTGACTCCGGCTGTAAAGGAAACATCCGCCCCCAAGAAAGCGGCGCCCGCCATGAAAAAGAACACTCCCGACGAGAAAAAAGAGAATGTGGCTGAAAAAACGGCTGCGTCTTCTGAAAACAAGGTGAAAGCGGCTGCTCCCAAGAAGAAGTCCCAGACGCCCAAGCCCGCAGATGACACGCCGAAGACTGTGCCGACGGAAAAGAAAGAGAGCAGTGCTCCCGAGACAGCTCCTGTTGAGAAAAAGAAACCTGCGGCCAAAAAGAGTGCCGGAACGAAAAAGACTGCAGCAAAGAAAAGTTCTGCGCCGAAAAAGGCGGCCTCTGCCGACAAGAAAGATGTTTCTGAAAAAGAGGTGCCTGTTGTGGAAAAACCGGTGCCGGCAGAGACAGTGCCGGAGTCTCCCCGGCGGAGCGTAGCGTTTATTGGTTCGGAATGCTATCCGTTTGTGAAGACAGGCGGATTGGGCGATGTGATGTATGCACTTCCGCGGGAACTGGTAAAGCAGAATTGTGATGTGCGCGTGATTCTTCCGCGTTACGCCTGCATTCGGCAGCAGTACCAGGACAAAATGGTGTACCGCGGAGAATTTTACATGGACCTGGGACGAACCGGCCGCAATTACTATGTGGGCATCATGGAGTATGTCTGTGATGGCGTGGTGTACGATTTTATTGATAATCAGGAATTCTTCTCTGCCGGGAACCCGTACATCAGCCTGGTGGATGATATTCCCAAATATTGCTTCTTCAGCAAGGCTGCGCTGGCCGCGCTGAATTTTATGAACTGGATTCCGGATATTATTCACTGCCATGACTGGCAGGCGGCGCTGGTGCCGGTCTATCTGCGCACGTTGTTCCATGATTCTCCGGTGGGCCGTGCCAAAACGGTGCTCACCATTCACAATCTTCGTTTCCAGGGAATTTATAACATCCCGACGATTCAGTACTGGTCCGGTCTGCCGGATGAAGTGTTCAATATGGGGGCGCTGAAACAGGGATACGAGGATGCCAACATGCTGAAAGGCGGTCTTGCTTATGCAGATCGTATTACCACAGTCAGCGGTACGTATGCTCAGGAGATTCAGACGGGTGAGTATGGCGAACAGTTGGAAGAGCATCTGCGCTATCACAGCTACAAACTTCGGGGAATTGTAAACGGAATCGACTATGAGATGTGGAACCCGAAAACGGACGCTGCGCTGGCGGTGAATTATGACGCGGATGACGTTTTGAAACGCAAGAAGGAAAACAAACTGGCGCTTCAGAAAGAACTTGGATTGGAGCAGGACGAGGAGAAATTGGTGCTGGGGTTGATTTCCCGCCTTACCAACCAGAAGGGCCTGGACCTGTTCAATGCGATTATCCCGCAGGTGATGGATGGCAATACGCAGATTGTGGTGCTGGGAACCGGCGACAAGCAGTATGAGGATACGTTCCGCTATTATGAGAACACCTATCACGGCATGTTCAGTGCCTGTATCCAATACGATGAAGCACGGGCTCACCGCATTTATGCAGGCGCGGATGCACTGCTGGTTCCGTCCCGTTTTGAGCCGTGCGGTTTGACGCAGCTGAATGCCATGCATTACGGAACGCTTCCCATTGTTCGTGAAACAGGCGGTTTGAAGGACACGGTAGAGCCGTATAACGTTTATACGGGCAGCGGAAACGGTTTCACGTTTGACCGTTATGACGCAGGGCTTTTGCTGGATGCGATCAATCGCGCCAAGACGACATATTTTACCGAGCGTGCCAATTGGGACCAGGTGGTCCAGCGCGATATGGCAAAAGATGTTTCCTGGGAGAACTCGGCGAAGCAGTATAAGAACTTGTATCTGGAATTGACCCAGTGGTAAGTTGATGAAAGCGCGGAAAACGGTTTGTTTTCCGCGCTTTTTGTATGGGGCAGCGGCCGGAAATTCTGCGCTGGGTGTAGCGTCCGTTGTACAGGTATGATACAATGAGCAAAACCGGATGGAAAGAAAATCTCCGCCATTGCAGGAGAACAGAGAAGGAGCGAACAGCATGCTGGAAAAAGGAACACAGGCACCGGATTTTATTCTGCAGGATAAAGAGGGCAGAGACGTAAAGCTGTCAGATTTTTTGGGGCACCGCATTGTCCTTTATTTTTATCCCAAAGACAATACGCCCGGATGCACACGGCAGGCCTGCGCCTTTGCGCAGAATTTTGACGCGTTTCAGCGCCGCGATGTGGTCGTGATCGGAATCAGCAAAGATTCCGTAGCGTCCCATCAGAAATTTGCTGAAAAATATGAATTGCCGTTTCTTTTGCTTTCAGACCCCGAATTGAAAGCCATACAGGCATACGATGTGTGGAAAGAAAAGAAACTTTATGGCAAGGTGAGTATGGGGGTGGTGCGCACCACGTATGTGATTGATGCGGATGGGACCATTGAGATGGCAATGCCCAAGGTGAAGCCTGATACCAATGCGGCAGAGATTTTGGCATACCTTGACGGAGAGAACGAACAATGAAGCAGGGCTGGCTTTCACGATTTTGGGGGCATGTGTCAGAGAAGGCATCCTCCTATCGTTCAATCTCACAGGAACAGGCAAGGCAGATGATGGAGCAGCCGGGTGTTTTCGTTCTGGATGTCCGGGAACAGGATGAGTATGACAGCGGCCATATTCCCGGAGCGGTGCTTTTTCCGTTGGGAACGATCAACCGGGAAAGTGCAGAACGGAAGATCCCGGACAAGAATACGGCGGTGCTGGTATACTGCCGCAGCGGCAATCGCAGTAGAAGTGCGGCGCACCGTTTAGCACAATTCGGGTATGAACGGGTTTATGAGTTCGGCGGAATCAATACATGGCCTTACGAGGTGGAATAACGGCTTATGAAAATGATTATTTCCCCGGCGAAAAAGATGAATTTTGATACGGACAGTCTGCCTTGGGAAGAGCTGCCCCTGTTTTTGGACAGGACACAATTGCTGTGCGAAAAATTGTGCAGTATGTCCTACGCAGAATTGAAAAAACTGTGGAAATGCAATGACAAAATTGCGGAACTCAACACAGAACGGCTGAAAAATATGGATTTGCGCAGCAATCTGACGCCGGCCGTCCTCAGCTATGAAGGAATTCAGTATCAATACATGGCGCCGGGGGTTTTCAGCAGGGAAGAGCTGGATTATGTGAAAGAGCATCTGCGAATTTTATCCGGATTTTACGGACTGCTGCGCCCTTTCGACGGGGTGCGTCCCTATCGGCTGGAGATGCAGGCGAAACTTGCCATGGGCCAGGCAAAAGATTTGTACGCTTTTTGGGGCGATTCGCTTGCAGCGGCTTTGTTCTCGGAGACAGATTGTGTGATCAATCTGGCGTCAAAAGAATACAGCTTGTGCATTACCCGCTTCGTCCCCGCCGGGGCGCGTCTGATCACTTGCGTGTTCGGAGAACAGCAGGCCGGAAAAATTGTTGAGAAGGGGACCATGTGCAAGATGGCCCGCGGTGAAATGGTGCGTTATATGGCGGAGAATCAGATTGAAAATCCGGCGGAGCTTCGTCAATTCGACCGCTTGAATTACCGCTACAGCGCAGAGTGCTCAGACGAGAAAACATTTGTTTTTCTCCGGGAGTGTTCCGGCAATCAGTAAATGCTGCTGCATATCCAATAAAAAAGCCCCTTTGCTGACGTGTTGCAGCAAGGGGGCTTTTTCGTACAAATGAGCGTGAACAACGCGCTTAACAGGATGAACCGAACACACCGGCTTCCACGGCACGTGCTACCTGTGCAAGGCGCGGGTAAGCATATTCGAAGAACTGGGAATATGCCTCGCAGAAATAGTTTTTCTGAAGTTTTCCGTCCACCATGGGTTCCCGGTCCCGGCGGCATCCGCCGCGGCACAGAGGAAACCATTTGCATTTCTGGCAGGTTTGGTTCACATCGATGGACATTTGAATGAAACCCAGCGCATCGCGCCGGCGGTCAACGTCTTCCACCGTGTCAGTGAGAAAATTTCCCAGCTTCCACTCATCCAGCATATAGAAATCGCAGGGATAGACGCTGCCGTCCGCTTCCACCACGTACTGACGGCCGCATTGCCCCAGCATGCCGCAGGCTTCGGGTTGCTGACGGGTGAGGATCAGCAGAAGATTGGTGAAATAGCGGTTATAGGTCAGCCGGCCCTTCCGGGCATCTTCGTACCAGCAGTCAAACAGGTCTTTCAAATATTGGCCGAAGGCTTCGCAGGTCAACGAGTAATCGTGCCCGCCTCGCTCTTCTCCCAACGGGTCCAGGCAGGGGATGTACTGCTGATAATCCAGCCCGTTCCGCTGAAAAAAAGAATAGGTTTTGCGAATGCTGCGGCAGGTGGCCGAAGTGACCACCGTGAGAATGTTGAATTCCGCGCCGTGCTTTTTCAATGTGGCTATGGCGCGCATGACGCGGTTGTATGTTCCGTTGCCCTTGGCGTCCAGACGGTTCAGATCATGAATTTCCCGGGGTCCATCCAGAGAAACTCCCACCAGAAAATGATTGTCCGCCAGAAATTGCGCCCACTCGTCGTCGATCACATAACCGTTGGTCTGAATGGCGTTGTGAATGGCAACCTTCTTATGGTTCAGCTCCTGCTCCAGCTCTACCACGCGCCGGAAAAACGGAAGTCCCGCACAGGTGGGCTCACCGCCCTGGAATGCAATGGTACACTCGCCGTCTGCGTATTCCAGCACACGGGTGAGGACTGCACGCAGCACTTCTTCACTCATCAGCCCATAACTGGGCACAGAGCGATTTTTCTGTTCGTCCGCATAAAAACAGTAACGGCAACGCATATTGCACAGCCCCGAAGCGGGTTTCAGCATGACAGTGATGGCAGGCATAACCAGTTCCTTTCCGGCGGGAGACCGCTGATTTTTTCCTCATTATACCACAATCGCTGAAAAAGAAAAGAAAGGCTATTTTCCGCTGTCGCCGTAGTTTGCGAGTACACGGGCGCTGGGGTCATCCACATTGCAGCCGGGCCAGGTGCGGTTGGGCATCCAAAAGTCGGGGATCATCCGCGCCTGACCGGGATAGAACTGCTCAAACAGCTCTCTGTAAAGAAGACTTTCCTTGGTGAAGGGCTGGGCATGGGAATAGCGCGTGCGCAGTCGCTGAAATTCTGCATCGGAATAGCAGGACTCGGCATATTCTTTCAAATCGTCCACCATGCTGTGCCCCACTGCGTCACTGAAGGCGGCTTTTTCGCGCCAGAGAATGGCATCCGGAAGGATGCCGTCCGTTTCAAAGGCTTTGCGCAAAAGGTATTTGCCCTTGCCGTAGACGTTTTGCTTTCTGGCCGGGTCAATGGACATGACGTAGCGCACAAATTCCAAATCGCCAAAGGGAACCCGTGCTTCCAGCGCATGCGCCGCCAGGCACCGGTCGGCGCGCAAAACGTCGTAGTAAAACAGCTCCCGCAGACGCTTGGACGCCTCCTTTTGAAATTCTGCGGCGCTGGGAGCAAAATCCGTGTATTTGTACCCAAACAGTTCGTCAGAGATCTCACCGGTGAGAAGCACTTTCAGATCGGTGGTCTCGTGAATGGCTTTGCAGACCAGATACATACCAATGCTGGCCCGGATGGTGGTGATGTCGTATGTACCCAGTGAGCGCACTACATCGGGCAGTGCCTGCAGCACCTGCTGACGGGTCATAATGACTTCCGTGTGCCGGGCCCCGATGAAATCGGCAGCCTGCCGCGCGTATTTTAAATCAATGGCATCTGTGTCCATACCGATGGCGAATGTGCGGATGGGTTTGGGGGAAAGAGAGGCTGCAATGGCGCACACCAGGCTGGAGTCCAGCCCGCCTGAGAGCAGAAACCCCAGCGGAGCATCTGCATCCAGGCGTTTGCGCACTGCTTCGATCAGACGGTCATGAATGCCGGCCGTCAGTTCTTCTATATCGGCATGGAGGTAATGCGTCACCTGATCGATGCGGTGATAGGGGACAAACTGACCGTCGCAGTAGTAATATCCCGGCGGGAAGGGACGAATTTCATCCACCCACCCCTCCAGGTTGATGGCCTCGCTTGCAAAAGCGATGGCACCGCTGCGGGAATAACCGTAGAAAAGAGGCCGGATGCCGATGGGGTCCCGGGCGGCGATGAGATGTCCGTTTTTTCCATCGTACAGCACGCAGGCATATTCCGCATCCAGGTGGGCAAACATCTCGCAGCCGTATTCCTCGTACAGAGGAAGAAGAACTTCGCAGTCCGATCCGCTGTAGAAGGCATGGCCCCGCTGCTCCAGTTCTGCGCGAAGACGGCGGAATCCGTAAATTTCGCCATTGCAGACGGCCCAGCTGCCGTTGTGTTCAAAGGGCTGCATCCCCTCGGGGCTGAGCCCCATAATGGCAAGCCGCGCAAATCCCAAATAGCCGAAGGGCGTGGGCAGAATGCGGGTGTCATCCGGACCGCGCATCGCGTTGCGCCGCAGATATCCCATGAGCGTTTTCGGCCCAATGTCTTTGCCGGAATAGCTTACGGGCGTTTACCATGATTGGAGGTTATCTATGGCAACGGCAAAAAGCATGAAAATCCAGGCTGAGATTGATAAGGTCAAGGCCAAAATCAGCGAACAGCAGGCCCGGCTGAAAGAACTGGAGCAGAAAAAGCTGGAGGCGGAAAACAGCGAGATCGTGGACATCGTGCGGGGCATGAGCATCCCCCTTGCGGAGCTCCCTCTGCTGTTTGAAAAGCTGAAGGGCGATGGGGCTTTGGGACAAAGTGTCCCGAAGTCTGAACCCGGCGGGAAGGAGGAAAATTGAATATGAAACGATGGAAGTCTCTGACGGCGGCGCTCTGTGCCGCCGTTCTTTTATGCGGCTTTTCGGCTGTCCCGGCCTTTGCCTATGCAGACGGCGGTGAGGGCGAAAACTATGGCGATCCCACCATGACCGAGGAAACCACGGCCCCGGAGCCGGAGCCCACCATTGAACCGGGCGAGGGCTTCTCGGAGGAGGGCAACCTTGTTACCCGTGATCTGCTCTATGACGAGCACACCAACAAGCAGTTTATCACGGTACAGACGGCGGGCGGGAACACCTTTTACATTGTCATTGACTATGACAAGCCTGTGGACGAGGAGGGCGAGCAGTATGAAACCTACTTTTTGAGCATGACAGACGAGGCCGATCTGCTGGCTGCGGCGGAGGCTGCCGGGGTGGAACAGGCCGCCTGCTCCTGCTCTGAAAAATGCGCGGCGGGGGCTGTCAATACGGATTGCCCGGTCTGCGCTGTCAATATGACCGAGTGCGCGGGCGTGGAGCTGGAACCCGTGGAAACGGAGGAAACCGGGGAACCCGCCCCGGAGGAGGCCGAGCCGGAAACGGGCGGCAATATGGGGATGCTTCTGCTGGTGCTGGCCGTGGCGGTGATCGGCGGCGGGGCTGGCTGGTACTTTAAGATTTACCGCCCGAAACATGAGAAAGCCGCTGAACCCGAGGAGGACTACGGCGGGGAGCTGGATGGCTATGACGGCGGGGAACCCTACGGGGACGAGGACGATGACGGCCCGCCTTGGGACGAGGAGGACGATGACGGAGAGGAGGCTGGCAAATGAGATTTACCAACAGCCCCTTTGAAAAAATGATGAAGCAGAAGCCCCGCCCCCAGGCTCCGGCCACGCCGAAGCCGCCCAAGGGCTCCCGTTGCTCCGGGTGTCCCTACTGGCGGGGCATCGGCTGTGTGTCCTGCTACCGGGAACTTTTGAAACCCCCGGCTGGCGGGAGGTGAGGCCATGTCCCGCGAACTTACCCGGGAGGAGAAAGCGGCCATCCGCTCCCTTGTGGTAAAGTGGTGCGCCAACTATGACCGGGAGTGCGGGTGCCTGCCGCTGGACTGTGAGTGCTATATGCTGGGGAAATGCTGGACGGGCGCTTACTGCCGTTATTTCCGGGAGGCCGTCCTGCCCCTTGATCCGGCGCTGGAGGCGGCCCTCTTGACCGAGGGGCCCAGGCCGGATTTTAAGGTCTGCCCGGTCTGCGGCGGGCCCGTTCCCCCGGATCGTCGGCAGGCATACTGCTCGGCGGCCTGTGCAAAGAAAGCCCACCGCCGCCAGCAGAGGGAATATATGCGGAAAAAGCGGGGCTGGGGTGTTGACAATTAGGCCCAACAAAACCCGCTTGTATCAAGGCTTTCCGGGGCCTGTTTTGGGGCGGGCCGTATCAGAGTATGGCCTGCCCCGTTTCGGCCCGGATGCTGTCAACATTTACGCTGTGGGACTTTGGGACAATTTGTCCCGAAGTGCCCGCTTTTTAAGGAGGTGCCGAGCATGGAAAAAACACGCAAACAGGAACTTACCGACCAGGAGGCAGGAGGCCATGCGGCTTTACCGGGAATTTCATGCCCCGATCCCCGCAAGCCCCCGGGAGCGGGAAAAGCCGTTAGACAAGGTAAAAGAGCCGCCCCGGGCCAGCCGCAGTCTGGAACGGGAGGAACGATGACAAAGAAACGCCGCCGCCCGATCCATCTCCATGTGATGGTGTCGGAGGAGGAGCAGGCGCTGATCCGGGAACGGATGGCCGAAGCGGGCATCCGAAACATGGGGGCCTATATGCGGAAAATGGCACTCAACGGGTATGTGCTCCATGTTGACCTTTCGCCCGTCCGGGAGCTGGTGTCGCTCCAGCGGCGGTGCTCAAACAATCTCAATCAAGTGGCAATCCAGGCCAACACCTACGGCGGGATCTATCCCGAGGAAATGAAATCTCTGCAACGGGACTATGAAAAGCTGTGGGGGCCATTGTCCGATCTTTTGAAAAAGCTGTCTGCTATTGTAGAGCGTTAGTCCTGCCGGGGAGCGGTTTTGCCGTTCCCCGGCTTTCACTACTTCGGGACACTTTGTCCCGAGGTGCTGAAAGCCGGAGGCATCCTTGTTGTCCCTCCGGGACAGAGGTATAATGATTATATAGGGGTAAACCGTCAACAAAAATAAGGAGGTATCAAGCTATGCGGATCATTCTGAAAATCATCGCGGCTCCTGCTGTGCTGGCTCTTACGCTGATTGTCGCAGTCCTCAATTTCAGCGTTTCCCTCGCGTCCTGGGTGCTTGGCATCCTGTCCCTTGTCCTTGCGGTGTGCGGCCTGTTCGAGCTGTTCATTCAGAGCAATCCACAATGGGGGATCACCGGGCTGGTGCTTGCTTTTCTGCTTTCCCCTTTCGGGCTGCCCGCCGCAGCCGAATGGCTGGTCTGCAAGCTGGATGACCTCACCTACTCGTTAAAGACCTTTATTGCGGGATAACGCTTTGGGACAATTTGTCCCAAAGTAAAAATAATTTAGCCAATGGCATACAGGCAAATTTGAAATTTTCAAAACAATTTTTTCAAACCGTCTCATTGCATGGAATATTCTACTTCACTATAATTGAGACAGGAGGTGTTGAGAGATGGCAAATGAAGATAAAAAGAATTTTAATGCCATGCTACACGATAGCAAGGATATGCCTAAATTTCAGACCATTACCGACCAGAAAAGCATTGAGAAATATGGCGGAAGCAGAATGTACTTTGCCCCACCAATCGACTATGACAAGGTGATGAAACTAATTCCTTATGGCAAAGTAATCACTGTCGGAAAAATCCGTGAATATTTTGCTGAACTGAATGGGGCGGATTTCACAGAGCCTATCACAGCCGGAATTTTTGTATCTATTGCAGCATGGGCGAGTTACCAGCGTTCCGAAGATGAAACCCCATATTGGCGAACCTTAAAGGCAAATGGAGAATTGAACGCAAAATATCCCGGCGGTGTAGAAGCACAAAAGGAAAAGCTGGAAGCAGAAGGGCATACGATTATTCAAAAAGGGCGCAAGAATATAAAATACTATGTAAAGGACTATGAAAGTGTGCTTTTTGATTTGATGTAGTTAGACATAACTTTGAACACTTTATTCAAATGCGTGGGGCGGCGGGGGGAACAAACCGCCGCCCCAACCTTTTTCGTTGGGAATGGAGGTGCGGCTATCGCTACAACTTTTATCCGGCCCTACAAGGTAGCGGCAGGAAAAACGGCTGTCCAGACGATGGAGGATCGGTTTGCCTACGGGCTCAATCCGAAAAAGATAGGAGCTGTGTCTGCTTACCTCTGCGATCCGGCGGCGGCCCCCGCTGAGTTTCTTCTGACGAAAAGCCAGTACCAGGCGGAAACGGGCCGGGCCGTGGAGCGCGGGGCCCTGTTCTTTCAGATCCGGCAGGCGTTTCCTCCCGGCGAGGTCACGCCGGAGGAGGCAAACAAAATCGGCTATGAAACGGCCATGCGCTGGACAAAGGGCAAGTACCAGTTTTTCGTCTGTACCCATATTGACAAGGGGCATCCGCATAACCATATTTATTTCAATTCCACGGCCCAGGACTGCTCCCGGAAGTTTCATAACTTCATCGGTTCGTCCTTTGCCCTGCGACGGCTCTCTGATCGGGTGTGCATTGAGCATGAGCTGTCTGTTATCCAAAATCCGAAACAGCACAGCAAGGGCCGCTTTCTCCATTATGGTCAGTGGATCGGGGAAAAGCCACCCACCGCACAACAGCGGGTGCGGCTGGCCATCGTGGAGGCTCTGGGAAAAAAGCCTGCCGACTTTGCAGCCTTTCTGCGGCTCATGGATGAGTCCGGCTTTCGGGTAAAGCATGGGCGGGGAGGCGTGATCTCGTTCCTGGCTCCTGGGCAGGATAAGTACACCCGCCTGCGGGCTTCTGTCCTGGGCCCAGGCTTTGATCCCGATGATATTCGGGCGGTGATTGCCGGGGAGCGTCCCATCCCGGAGCTCCCGAAGGACAGCCCGGCTCCGCCCCGGCGCGTCAATCTGATTATCGACATTAGGGAGCGCATGGCCCAGGGCAAAGGCCCGGCCTATGCGCGGTGGGCGAAGGTCTACAACTTGAAACAGATGGCCGCCGCGCTCCAATATCTCCAGGAGCACAAGCTCACAGACTATGAGGAGCTGGCGGCCAGCACTGAGGCGGCGGTGGATCGCTTTCACGCCCTGGCCGGGGAGCTCCGGGAAACCGAGGCGGCCCTCTCCCATACCGTACAGCTCATGGGCGCTACGGTGGAATTTGCAAAAACCCGGCCCGTGTTTGATGGCTATAAGGCGGCCCGGTACAGCAAAAAATATTTGGCCCAGCATGAAGCAGAACTGACCGCATACCGGGCGGCGAAGGCTGCCATGAATGATCTTTTAGGCGGGGCGAAGCTCCCGAAAATGGACGCGCTGAAAAAGGAGCGCCGGGAGCTCTCCGAAAAGAAAAAAGCCCTCTATGCCGAGTACCGCAAAGCCCAGGCGGATATGCGGCAGGCCGTGGCGGTCAAGGCTAACATTGATTATCTGCTCGGCCATACGGACGGGCGGGAAAATAAGGCCCAGGAGCGTTAGCCCGGGCCGCATCCAACAGGCGCTTGCGCCGGGACTTTGGGACAATTTGTCCCGAAGTCCAGCGGGTTTGGGGAGCTCCCCAACAAGCATTTTCACGGGCCTGCGGCCTGTGAAAATTTCGGAGTGTGGCTACACCCGAATTGCTTGCCCGGATTATCCCGAATTCGGGATAACGATAGTTATACCGAAAGTTGGATTATCCCGAATATATTAAGCAGAGCCCCAAACTACACGATTTCTGTGAAAAAATTCGGGATAATATTTTGATGTAATTGCGTCGCCAAATCCCAAAATTGGATTGCTATCATACGTAATTCGGGATAACTTTGAATCACAATTTATCATAACTGTTGTAGTTTTAGAAGTAATCAACACTACATAGACACTATATCTTGATTATATGTGGCGAAAAGATTATACCGAAACTTATAGCTGGGAAACGATTTTTGTAAAAGCGATGCTCACATTTAAACAAAAAATTATACCGAATTATTTTTCGAAAATCCTTTGTCTAAAGCCCTTATATGAAATTTTCGGGATAATCTAAGATTCGGTATAACCGTTTTGTGCAAGCCCCGAAAATGGCGCAAAAAACGGAGGTACACGCTTTTCTTACGCATCCTCCGTTTCTTTAGCCGCTTTCATCGCTTGGATCGTGGCTTCTACAATTTTTAATTCTTTTTCGTCCAGGGCGTTAAGCATAGCGTCAATGCGCTTTCTGCACTCGCTCCCCTTATTCTTGGACGGATAGAAGTATTGATCTACCGATATATCGAACATTGTCACCATCTGATAAAAGGTGTTGAGGCTGGGGTGCTGGCCGTCATTCTCGTTATACATGATGGTGCGCGGAGCCCGGTCAACAATATAGGCCAGTTGCTCCTGCGTCATTCCGCTGGCCTCCCTTGCCCGTTTGATGGCAAGCCCTATATCGTGAAAATCAAATCGTCGTTCATCTCTCTCAATCTTCATAATATCACCTAATGTAATTTTACATTTCAGGTGTTATTATTTGAACGATTGTAAGTTTCATACTACTGACTATTTAATTTCACTGTAAAATCACATGAATGATACCCGGAAGGCTATTATTGACAAAATGACACAAGTGTCATAAAATATAAATGACACTTGTGTCATTTTGCGGAGGTGTGTCTATGTCGGAAAGATCAAAAGAAAAAAGAAATTTAATATTAAAATGTGCAGAACAAGTTTTTAGAACTAAGGGTTTTTCAAATGTTACTATGAAAGATATAATTGATGAATGCAATATTAGTCGCGGAGGTATCTATCTATACTTTAGCTCCGTAGATGAGATATTTATAGAAGTTATCAAGCAATATCATAAATCACACGCAGAGAAAGTGACTTATGATTTGAATAGCACGAAAGACTTTATAAAAGCCATTGATCAATACTTTGAGGATTTGAAATATAATCTTTTAAATATTGATGATAGCCTAAAATTAGCAATGATTGAATTTTTTGCCGCTCATAAAAATGATCAGGACAAAGAGTTTTTCGAAATTGCAGTTAATGGCTTAAAGCAACCCATTATGGAAATTATTATTTTTGGAAAAGGACATGGTATTTTACCTTATGAGCTGACTAATGATTTAGTAGAGTTAGTAGTATTTTGGTTTATAGGACTTGAAGAGATAATGCTTTCCGCTCATCTGTCAAATACAATTTTGGAAAAACAAATTCAAATAATGAAAAATTTGATCCTGACGGGTAAAATTTTATAGCGGTGGGAAAAGTAGTACGAAAGAAAGTAGATTTACATTAAAATTTATGCTGGCAATCAAAGGCAGTAGAATGGAGAATAAAATGAAAGAAATAGAAAACAGAAGAAGTATACGAAAATTTTGTTCCCAAAAAGTAGAAAGGGAACTCATAGATAATATTCTTAAAGCTGGTATTGATGCGCCATCAGCAAAGAATAGACAACCTTGGAAATTTGTCGTTTTAGAAGATAATGCTAAAAAGCAATTCTCCGAAATAATGAGACAAGGTATACAGGAAGAAAGTAGTAGGAAATTACTCCCCAATAGTTCAAAATACCTTGCAGCGGCAAATCATACGGCCCAAATAATAGATCAAGCACCTGTGTTACTGTTAATTTATAATCCGCAAGGCAAATCTTTATATGAGGATTTGAGTATTGAAAATAAGATATATGAACGCGCTGACATCCAGTCCGTCGGGGCCGCCATACAAAACATAATATTAGAGGCTACTTCTCTTGGTATAGGCTCTTTGTGGATATGTGATATATATTTTGCTTATGATAGATTGTCCAAATACCATAAAGAATATGGTGAATTGTTGGCCGCAGTAGCGTTGGGGTATCCTGATGAAAATCCTACAAAAAGACCGAGGAATGCATTTAAAGATGTAGTGTCCTATCTTAAATAATACATAGGAATTTAAGAACTCAGTGCTACCGAAACAAAAAAAACCGTTGTTTCGGCGGCTGGTTCATCACGCGCCAAAACAAAATACAGTAGCCTTACGGCGGTTTTGAAATAACAAATTTCAAGCCGCCGTTTTCTTTTCAAAAAATGAGATTGCGGGGGGTGTGTTAAAGTCGCCCTTTTTTAAGGATACGGCGGTGTCCAGGAGGTATCGCCGTGTCCTTTTTCCTTTTCCATCCCCCTAACCTGTCAAAAAAAGCCCACCCGCCCAGCAGGATCAGTCCGGCGGTGGATGCGAAATTTGGCAGTACATAAATGAATTTGTCATTTCATGCGCTTGCGTGGCCTT